>NZ_PDNZ01000006.1 GCF_003182595.1 Prosthecochloris marina | reverse complement strand
CCGCCGTAGAGCTTGTCATCACCGCCGTTTCCGGTGATGGTGTCGATACCGTCATCGCCGCTCATGGTGTCGTGACCGTCACCGGCAGTGATGGTATCGTTCCCGGCACCGCCGTATATTTTGTTGTTCCCTTCTCCGGCGTCAAGGTGATCATCGCCGTTCCCGCCGTTGAGATAGTCGTCACCCTCTTCACCAAGGAGCGTATCGTTATCATCCTGCCCATAGAGGTAGTCGTCGCCGGTTCCCCCGTAGAGAAGGTCGTTGCCGGTTCCGCCGTAGAGCTTGTCATCACCGCCATTTCCGGTGATGGTGTCGATGCCGTCGTCACCGCTCATGGTGTCGTGACCGTCACCGGCAGTGATGGTATCGTTCCCGGCACCGCCGTATATTTTGTTGTTTCCTTCTCCGGCATCGAGGCTGTCGTCGCCGTTACCCCCATACAACTTGTCGTCACCACTCCCTCCCGCAAACGTATCGTCACCATCATCCCCATGCATTATATCATCGCCGTCTTCAGCGATCAGCACATCGTTCCCGTCTCCACCGTAGATCCGGTTGTTGCCGCTACCGGCATGCAGGTAGTCATCGTCATCACCGCCGCGGATATAATCGTTACCTTCCTGTGCCGCTATGATGTCTTTTCCTTCCTGACCGTAGAGCTTATCATCCCCGCTTCCTCCGATAAGGATGTCGTTTCCGGCACCGCCGAAGAGAACATCATTGCCATCGCCCCCATCGGCAATATCATCACCGGCGTCAAGGTAGACTTTGTCATCTCCCCCTCTTGCATGGACTTCTTCGGCATGGTTCAGGCCCCTGACAGTGTCGGCCTCTTCTGAGCCGTAGATAATCTCTTTGTCCAGGTAGTAGTAGTTGAGCCATGTTGCCAGATCGCCGAGATTTGCATTCTGGTCTCCGTCTTCGTTGAGGATGTAGTCGCCTTCGATTTCAAACCCAAGATGATAGATGCCGTCAGCAACCGTGTTGATCAGGTTGTCGCCACGAAACTGTATGTTGCTGCCATCGTTTTGCACAAGATGGAAGCCAGTTTCGTCGCCGTTGTCGAAATCATCACCATGGAGTTCGGTCCATTCGTCGAGATGATGCTCGCGGATATAAGCATTGATGGTTCGTACATCGTCTACCGAAATCCTTCCGTCACCGGCTACTCCGGTGTTTTCAATAGCTTCGACGATGATTTCATTCATCCTGTTTGCCGCATCAGCGCCTGTATTGATGTCGTCGGCGTCGGTGTTTCGGGCCAGGCCGGGATCGGTTTTTACCGCATCGGTGAGCCGGTCGAGACCGGTGCCGGTATCCGACTGGTCGACATAGTAATACTGTACCCAACTGGCGAGATCCTCGAGACTTGCATTGCGGTTGCCGTCTTCATTGAGGATATAATCTCCTTCTATATCGAATCCCAGGTGGTAAATGCCGTCGGCCACCGTATTGACGAAGTTCTCACCGAACATCCGTGTAGAAGCGCCATCGTTTTGAACCAGGTGGAACCCGGTTTCAATTCCATTTTCATCATCTCCGTGAAGTTCTACCCATTCATCGTGATAATTACCCTGAATGTACTGGTTGATGAGGACGATATCATCGGCCGAGATCTTTTTGTCTTCGGCAACACCGGTTTCCCTGATGGCTTCATCGATGATTTCATTCATTCGGTTGGCTGTGTCGGCGGCTTCGGCAATTTCCTCATCGGTGATGTTCTTGTCAAGCCCTTTATCTGCCATGACCGTATCGGTGATTCTATCCAAGCCGGTACCCGTTGTCGAGTGGTCGGTGTAGAACTGCGTCAGCCACTCTGCAACCTGATCAACCGAAGCATTCTGGTCACCGTCTTCATTGAGAATATAGTCCCCCTGAATTTCAAAGCCGAGATGATAGATGCCGTCAGCAACCGTGTTTATCAGATTGTCTCCACGGTATCGCAGGGCTGCCCCGTCGTTTTGGACCAGGTGGAACCCGGTTTCCACACCGTTTTCGTCATCACCGTGCAAGTCGATCCATTCCTGCTGGTAGTTTGTCCTGATATAGGTATTGATCTCCCGTACATCATCTCCGGATATTATTCCGTCATCCATCGCTCCGGTTGCCTCGACAGCTTCGGTGATGATGTCGTTCATGGCTGCAGCGGCTTTGGCTCCGCCTTCTATATCTTGCTGTGAAATTCTGCCTTCAAGCCCTGGATCGTTCTGAATTGCTTCGACAAGCTGATCGAGGCCATTGTTCTCGGGCGCAATGAGGTTGTTTTCCTCACTTTCATATTTTTTTTCTACCATGATATCGTGGGGGTTGGAGTGTTTTTTTTTGCAGTTGAGTGCGAAGTGGTTATTAAGCAAATAAGCGTGCTAAAGTAAAATTTAAAGAAAATATACTTCTTTGGGAAAGTGACTGAAGTGTTTTTTGGGCAATTGATAAACGTTTTTATCCACATTCAAGGTAATTATAAATAGGTCATAATTTTTTTTAAAAAAGAGTTAAGCTTTATGTAATGTGTAGTTGACGTATTTTTTTGTTTGACTAAAAGTTTACAATTGTTACATATGTTTTTCAGTTATGCAAGCTTTTAGGGGTGGGCGGTGAGTATTGAAAGCTTTATCCGGGCTTTTGCAGGAGAGGCGCAAGTATGGTTTGCTGTTTTGTCTTCATGCCATAGCGTGGATGATGATTTACGGTTTAGATGAGGGTATTGCGTGTCTTTTTTCAATGAACAAGGATAGTGCTTGCAGCACGAAAAACTGTAATCAATCGAAACTATGGCTTATTTCAACCATGTTTGTCTTGTTGAGGCGCCTCAGGCTGCATCCTTTCCGTTTCCCCAGTATGTTTCCGATATCATCGGCATCTGTTCCCTGGCTGCATCGATCGAAGGCGATGTGGAGAGTCTTGTTATTCCGGACAATTATTATAACAGTGCCCTGTTTGACAGTTTCGAGAGGTTGTTGAAACGACATCGGATCGAACTGGTGGGGATTTCATCAATGACCGGAGGCTTCAATAACGCGAAGAGACTCGCAGAAATCGCCAGGACACAAGGGGCTTTCGTTGTCATGGGCGGTTTTCACCCTACAGCCATGCACGAAGAGGTGCTGAAGCTTTCAAGTGTGGACGTTGTTGTTGCAGGCGAAGGTGAAAACACTTTTCGTGAGTTGGTTCTTAACGGTCCGTCACGCAATGTGAAGGGAATAGCTTTCAGGGAGAATGGCGGTATTGTCTACAACGGACCGAGGGAGACAATCCGTGATGTCGATACCATTGCTTTTCCTTTGCGCAGCCTTCGCCCGGAACGTTACGGTGAAAAGGGACAGGACTATTCGGTAGATACCATTTTTACTTCCAGAGGATGCCCATGGGCTTGTTCGTTCTGTGCCAATGACCAGATGCACAAGAAATGGAGGGGAAGAAGTCCGGAGAATGTCGTGGATGAAATCGCTCTTATACATGATCCGGCAAAAAAGAAATATCTCAAAATCTGGGATGCGAACTTTCTGACGGATATCGAGCGTGTTGAGGAGATCTGCGATATGATGATAGAGCGGGAATTGACAAATTTCAGGATAACCACTGAAACCAGGGCGAAGGACGTACTTCGTTCTGAAAGAGTGCTCGACAAGCTTCGCAGAGTAGGGTTGAAAAAGATCGGTCTGGGTATCGAAAGCCCGAACCAGGAAACTCTCAAGCTCATGAAAAAGAAAAATACCCATGATGAAGTACAGAAAGCCATAGAGCTCGCAAGTAGATATGGTATTGGTACGGAAGGTTTTTTTATCATTGGCCATAACAACGAGAACAAGGAGGATACCAAGGCATATCCTGAATTTGCTCGTAGTGTGGGGCTCAGGAAGTCTTTGTTTTTCGTGATGACTCCCTATCCCGGAACGAAAGTCTACAGGGAATATGAAGAGAAAAAAAAGATTGTAACGCACGACTGGGATCTCTACAATAACTTCTGTCCCGTTATTGAAGCAGGAACAATGACCCGTACTGAACTTGCCACCATGATGATTTATTGTTTTACAGCTTTCGGATCACTTCCTTCTATGATAAAAAGGAAAAGTGCCAGGCAGGTGTGCCTTGTGCTTCTAAGAGACCTTTTCCAGCATTGCGTCCTGCTTTTCGGCAACAAAAGCCTTGGTGAACGTGAGGTCAGGGATATTCTTTATGACTCTTTTCTGTTGCTTGCAGATAATGAGGCGGGAGTTGTCGAAAAAAAATCTTCGATAAAACAGATGAGCAAACCTTTTGCCCTCACCCTGCAGCATTCACAGGGTAAGCAGCTTGCCATTGAAGTTCATCAGAACGGGGAGGAGTGTAAAGTACTGGTGAAAAATGATTTTTCTGAAACAAAAAAAAGAAGAAATCCTGTCATATCTCTCGAAAGTTTGACTGGTTTCGTGAGGAACGTTCCTGAGGACACACTGATGGGGATGCTCTACAGGAACGAATGTGTCAGAAACAATCCGGACAAATGGGGTACCATGTTTTTTCCCATTCTTGGAGAGCCGGGCATGTGGTCACTTCTCCGGCAGTTGACACTGCTTGTTTACCGTTCACTCAACGGGAGTGCAGGAAAACCATGATAACGGCTGAAGAAATACACCGTGTTTTAGAGAGTGTTGCCGATCCGGTAATTGCCGAGCATTCGCGGCACTTTTTCAAAACAGGCGAAGGGGAGTATGGTGAGGGGGACCGGTTCCATGGTATCAGAGTTCCGGTACTCAGAAAGTATGCCAGGAAATATCAAAGCATCTCATTGGCCGAAGCCAGGCATCTGCTTGCTTCCCCTTTTCATGAAGAGCGGTTTTTTGCGCTCCTTGTTCTGATGAGGAAATTCGAAAAAGGCGATAGTACTTTACGTGAAACGATTTATACGCTCTATCTCGACAATTTGAAGTTTGTCAATAACTGGGATCTTGTCGACATTTCAGCACCCTATATCGTCGGTCCATGGTTGGAAAAGAGGGATAAAGGGGTTCTTTACAGACTCGCACAATCGGAGGTTCTCTGGGAAAGAAGAGTTGCCATACTCTCTACATTTCATTGTGTTCGGAAGAACAACTTTAATGAAGCGTTGACTATTTCGGAACTCTTGATACATGACCCCGAGGATCTGATCCACAAAGCTGTCGGATGGGTTCTCAGGGAAATAGGCAAACGGAATGTTTCTGTTGAGAAAGCCTTTCTCGGGAAGCATTACAGAGATATGCCCCGGACGATGCTTCGTTATGCCATAGAGCGGTTTCCTAAAGGGGAAAGAAAAAAATATCTTCAAGGAACAGTATGATGACAGAACGTAACCGTTTTACATCCATTACAGCCGATTCCATGACTGAAAAAAAAGAAGATGTTTGCCAGGAAGAGTGTTTTCATCCTGATTCGCTGCAGAAAGCAAAGAATGCCATGATGCCCCAGGAAACGTTGCAGGATCTTGCGGAGTTGTTCAAAGCGCTTGGGGATCATACTCGGGTAAGGATTCTCAATGCCCTCTATCATGCCGAGCTTTGTGTCTGTGATCTTACCGTGCTTCTTGATATGAGCCAGTCGGCAGTTTCTCACCAGTTGAGGGTTCTCAGAGCGGGCAAGATCGTCAAATCGAGAAAAGAGGGGAAGAATGTGTTTTACTCTCTCGATGATGTGCATATTCAAAAGCTCATAGAACTGGGTTTGGAGCATGTAAGTGAACCGATGTGCCGTAGGTAATAATTTTTTTTAAATTTCATATGAATATATTGTCATGTGAATATTTGTTTGTAAAAATTGGCGCTATTTATAATTTCGAAAACGATCAGGACGTTGTTTGATAGTATCTATGAGATTGTACTCGCATCCTGGGGAGTTCTGCTTGAATCAGCTCCTTATGTGCTTCTTGGTTTTTTTGTCGCAGGGCTTTTCAAAGCGTTTCTGCCCCATGATTTTATAACGAAACATCTCGGGGGGAAAGGTGCATCGAGTATTGTGAAAGCATCGGCTTTAGGGGTTCCGGTGCCATTGTGCAGCTGCGGGGTTCTTCCTGCCGCTGCCGGGCTGAAAGAACAAGGAGCCGGTAAAGGGGCGGTAACCTCTTTTCTGATATCGACTCCGGAGACCGGGGTTGATTCAATAGCCGTAACGTATGCCCTTCTTGATCCGCTCATGACGGTAATCAGGCCCGTTGTGTCATTCTTCACGGCTGTTGCAGCCGGGATGGCGGTTTTGTACACGGATAGAAATGGCATCGATGCAGAGCCGGCCGTTGTTTCTGCTGCTTCGGGTTCATCATGCAGCAACTCATGCTGTTGTGAACAAAAAAACGAGAAAAAGCAATCTTTCACCGCTAAACTAAGGGGGGGAATGACGTTTGCTTTTGGTGAACTTTTGCAGGATATCGGTAAATGGTTCCTGTTAGGAATTGTTCTGGCAGGATTGATATCGGTGTTTCTTTCTCCGGAAATCGTGAGCGTGTATTTTGGAAACGAGTATCTTTCGATGCTGTTGATGCTGGCAATTGCCATACCGCTTTATGTTTGTGCAACCGCCTCTACCCCGATAGCAGCAGCTCTTGCATTGAAAGGCATTTCCCCTGGTGCTGCTCTTGTTTTTCTTCTCGCAGGACCTGCAACCAATATTGCTTCGCTGACGGTGGTTTCAAGGATTCTTGGTAAAAAAGCTGTTATCGTGTATCTCGCTGTTATCATCGTCATGTCTTTTGCGGCCGGTATGGTTGTCAATAATCTCTACGGGCTTCTTGGATTTGACATAGCGGACTGGATTCAGAACGCTTCTCATGAAGATGGTGGGATTATCGCCGTTGGTTCTTCGATTGTGCTGCTTATTCTGATAATTCGCCCCTACCTGTCCGGGAACAAATAATGAGCGCCTCTTTTTATTGTATTTGTTCTGCAAATACAATTGCTTTGCCGGTTCCGGCCTGCAGGCAAGGGCTTCCTGTTGCATCGGGCTACATGAGACTCTGAGCGGAGGTGCTTTTAGGGGGAGAGTCTTTGCAGGGTATGCTCTTGTTAATGGTTTTTGCTTTGTATTTTACGGATAAAATCAAGCAAAGTGTCAAATGATCGAGCCATGGTTTTATGGAAAAGGCACTCTCCGGGGTATCTGATTCTGCTTTGTTTTCTGCTTGGTGGATGCGCATCCACAGCTGCGAGTGCTTTGGAGGAATACCCTGAACCTCCGGTCAGGATGTTGTTCGGGACCGACAGGAATCGAACGGATGCAACGGAGCCGGGTAAGGTGTTCGGGTTTGAACGTGGGGATGTTGCCTACGGTGTCTGCACCGTGTCACTGCCGTTCGATCATCGTATCGGAGAGCTGGAACGTCCGGTATTCAAAGAAGACAGTGCGGAGCATGTTGTTCTCATCGACGTCTGTGTGTATGACAGGCAGGCTTTTTTCACAGAGATGCAAGGATGTGTCAACCGTTCGGTCGATAAGCAATTGCTTCTGTTTCTGCATGGATACAACATGACATTTGAAAAAGCTGCACATAACATGGCGCAGATAGTGGCAGACCTTGGTTTTGAAGGGTGCCCGGTATTTTACAGCTGGCCTTCGAGGGGGAAGGTGAGCGGGTATCCTGCGGACGAAACCAGCGTGAGATGGTCGAAGAACAATCTTAAAAAATTTCTTGAAGATATTGCTGTAAAGTCGGGTTCAAAAAGCATCTACCTCTTGGCTCACAGTATGGGTAATAGGATTCTGACCGATGCTTTTCTGGAGCTGATCGAGGAACGACAGGATCTGAAACGTCATTTCAAAGCCTTACTGCTTGTGGCTCCTGATATCGATACGGGAATTTTCAAAAGGGATATTGCAGAAAAGCTCGGTAGGTCGGGCTCGTTTGTTACCATCTACGCATCGAGTGAAGATAAAGCGCTGAAGGCGTCTCGGAGAATTCACGGTTTTCCGAGAGTAGGAGAGGTCGAAGGAATTCCACTTATTGTTCCGGAAATTGAAACCATCGATGCAACCGGTGTCGATACAAGCTTTCTTGGTCATTCTTATTTCAACCGCTCGAGATCCGTGCTCTCGGATATCTATTATATCATCAATGAGGATTTACAGGCCGATGAACGTTTTTCTCTCGAAGCGGTCGATACGACGGATGGATTTTACTGGAGGTTCAAGGAGTAAGGAAAAGGAAGAGCAATGATACATGCGATTTTATGGGATAATGACGGGCTTCTTCTCGACAGCGAAACAATTTTCTTTGAATTGACGCAGGAACTGTTTGCCGATTTCGGATTTATGCTGCGAGAGGAATACTGGGGAATAGAATATCTGGGCAAGGCAAAACGAACACGGCAGGTGGCTCATGAGTTCGGCATGAGCGCGGAACAGGTCGATCAGATCATAGAATTGCGAGATCGCAGGTTTCTCGAAGCCCTTCAACAGCCTATTGCCCTTCGGCCGAAAGTTCGTGAAACGCTCGACGCTCTTTCAGGTCGTTTCAAGCAGGGGGTCGTTACCGGGAGCCCCCGTGAAAAGGTTGAACTGATGCATCGCTTGAATGGCCTGAACGGTTATTTCGACGTTGTCATCACTCATGACGATGTATTTGAAACCAAGCCCCATCCCGAACCATATCTTACTGCTCTTGAACGGCTGGGTGTAAAGCCGGAAAACGCACTTGCTGTTGAGGACTCTGAAAGGGGACTTGCCTCGGCAAACGCTGCAGGTATCGCCTGTATTGTCGTTCCGAACCATCTTACCCGCATTCAAAAATTCGAGCATGCCTCTGCAATCGAAAAAGACGTTTCAGGAGTGCTGAAACACCTTTCTAAAGGTCACCGCTAAAACGTATTGTGTGTTTCGATTGGCTGCCTTGGGAGTGGTGCTCGAACCGTTCATAACGCTTTTTAAAGGTGACCTAATTATCCGTGACGTTCATTTCTTTTGCAAGAAACCTTCCGGTATATGAATCCGGGCGTTCGATGATTTGGGATGGAGGGCCTTCAGCTATAAGGGTCCCCCCATCATCTCCGCCTTCAGGGCCGAGATCTACGATCCAGTCGGCATTTTTGATGATATCGAGGTTGTGCTCGATGACGATAACGGTATTACCTTTGTTGACAAGCCTCTGCAGGACATCGAGCAGGTGCTGAATATCCTGAAAGTGCAGGCCGGTGGTCGGTTCATCGAGGATGTAAAGCGTTTTTCCGGTCTGCACTTTTGCAAGTTCTGCGGAAAGCTTGATCCTCTGAGCTTCGCCGCCGGAAAGCAGGGGAGAAGGCTGGCCAAGCTTTATATAGCCAAGCCCGACGCTCTGCATCGTTGAGAGAATCCGTTGTATACGGGGAAAGTCGGTGAAAAATTCTCCAGCCTCTTCAACCGTCATGTCCAATACGTCAGAGATTGATTTGCCTTTGTATTTTACCTGCAGGGTTTCCCGGTTGTAACGCTTGCCCTTGCAGGTGTCGCACTGCACGTAGACGTCGGGCAGAAAATTCATCTCGATTTTTTTTGTGCCGGCACCCTGACAGGTTTCGCATCGCCCTCCTTTGACATTGAAGCTGAAGCGTCCCGGCTTATACCCCCTTATCTGGGCTTCCGGCAGCCGAGCGAAAAACTCCCTGATAAAGGTGAATGCTCCGGTATAGGTCGCTGGGTTGGAGCGGGGGGTTCTACCGATGGGGGACTGGTCCACATTGACTACCTTGTCGATATGTTTAAGTCCGTCTATGCTGTCATAGGGGTGGGTCAGCAGTTTTGAACGGTAAAAATGTCTCGCAAGAATAGGGTAAAGCGTTTCGTTTATCAAGGTGGACTTTCCGGAACCGCTGACACCGGTTATGCAGATGAACGTGCCGAGAGGAAAGCGAACATCGATATTTTTAAGGTTGTTGCCCCTGCAACCCTTGAGGCTCAGGACATTCGACTCCCTGATTTTTTTTTCCGTTTTTTCTGTTCGGACTTTTTGCTCGCCCCTTAGGTAAGACGCAGTTATGGAATGTTCATCAAGGGTCGATACGTGCCCTTGGGCAACGACTTCTCCTCCATGTTCACCTGCACCAGGACCGAGGTCGATTATTTCATCAGCCATCAGCATGGTGTCCTTGTCGTGCTCGACTACGAGAACAGTATTGCCGATATCTCTGAGGTTCTGTAACGAGTCGATAAGTTTGTGATTGTCCCGCTGGTGCAGTCCGATGCTTGGTTCGTCAAGAACATAGAGCACACCGCTAAGCTGGGAGCCCAGTTGAGAGGCAAGCCGTATCCGTTGGGCTTCACCACCGGAAAGTGTTTGAGAACTGCGGCTCAGGGTAAGGTAGCCCAACCCGACATTGAGGAGAAATTCAAGACGTTTGGTTATTTCATGGAGGATCGGGGTTGCGATCATTCGTTCTTTTTCCGTAAGACGAACCGGTAGATCGTGGAAAAAATCAAGCGTTGCCGGTAGAGGGAGAGATTCGACTTCATGGATGTTACGCTCATTGATGGTGATGCTAAGACTTTCCTTACGAAGGCGGGATCCTCCGCATTCCGGGCAAAGCTGTTTTGTCATGAAGCTTTCAGCCCATTCCCTGATTTTTGATGAGCTGGAATTTTTCTGAAGCTCTTCAACATAAGCGATGGCTCCATTGAAACCCTGCGGGTAGATATAATCTTTTCCGGCATAACTGTATGTGACGTCGAACGAGGCTTTGCCTGAGCCGTTGAGAAGGATGTTCAAAGCCTCGTCCGGTATTTTTTGCGCAGGAGTGTCAAGGGTAAAATTATAGCGTTTCGCTATGGCTTTAACCACTTGCCAGAGGTTGCGCTTGCCCGGTTTTCCGAAAGGTTCGATAGCACCCTGGTTCAGTGAAAGGGTTTTATCAGGCACCATAAGCTCAGCTGAAAGTTTCCGGATTTCTCCGAGACCGTTGCAGGTTGGGCAGGCTCCGTAAGGTGAGTTGAAGCTGAAATTGTTCGGGGCGAGCGTGTCAAGCGGTACCGTACCGTCGGAAAAGGCATATTTTGTGCTGTAGAACTGCTCCGGGGTTTCACTTTCGAACGGAACGCAGATTACTGCCGACTTGTGTTCCGACATGCCGATGGCCAGGGTGACAGACTGTTTCAATCGTTCTTTTATGTCCGGTTGTATAACAAGCCTGTCGACGACGAGCTCCACAGTGTGGCTTTTGTATCGTTCGAGCTGCATGCCTTTTTCCATCTCTCTGAATTCGCCGTCAATGCGTACTCGTAGAAAGCCTTTTTGAAGAAGTTTTTCGAAAAGTTCGCGATAGTGTCCTTTTCTACCGGTAACCAGCGGTGAGAGTATCTGGACTTTTGTGCCTTCAGGCAGGGAGAAAATGGCATTTGCAATCGAATCTTCCGATTGTTTTTGCAGTTCCCTGCCGGTTTTGGGATCGTGCAGTCTCCCTGCTTTTGCAAACAGCAAGCGAATAAAATCATGTATTTCTGTAATGGTGCCTACCGTTGAGCGGGGAGACCGGCTGGTGCTTTTTTGGTCGATCGATATGACCGGGGACAATCCTTCGATAAGGTCGACATCTGGACGTTCGATATTACCTATGTACTGACGGGCGTAGGCCGAGAGTGTTTCCATGAACCGGCGTTGTCCTTCGGCATAGATGGTATCGAATGCCAGGCTTGATTTTCCTGAACCTGAAATACCGGTTATAACCACGAACTTGTTTCGCGGTATATCCAGTGAGATGTTCTTGAGGTTGTGAACCCGGGCTCCCCGTATGCTGATCTTGTTGAATGCTGTCATGATGGCTGCTGTGCACGATGCAAGAGGAGCTATATATCAAATCTTGTTCAACAAAGCAAGGAGTCAAAAGCGATGAACAATGACCGAACCCTGAATTTGTTTTGATACAAACACCGTCAAGGTTCTCTTTGGGGGTGTGTTTCTATTACATAGGATTTATTCTTTGTTATTTTTTTGTTACCTTTAAAGGAGACTATGGTTGTCCGTTTTTTTACGATTGCAGGTGAAATGATGGAAAAACGTATGGAAGAGGAATATTCACAGGGATTGGTCGAGCAGTTTATCCAGCGTTGTAGAGGACATGGGTTGAAAGTGACTCCACAGCGGCTCGCGATATACAGAAAATTACTTGCTTCGTCGGAGCATCCTTCGGCTGATGTGGTCTATAAGAAAATTGTTCAGGAATATCCTACGATGTCTTTTGACACTGTCAACAGAGCTCTGTTGACGTTTGCCGATATCGGAGTTATTGATACCGTTGAATCTCATTCCGGGGTGAAGCGTTATGATACGGATATTGCGCCCCATCATCATCTGCATTGTATAAAGTGTGGTGCTATCATCGATTTTTGTGACAGCGATCTCGATGCGATACCTATTCCTGAAAGAATTACCAGAAATTTTACCGTGCTTGGAAAGCGAGTGATTATAAGGGGGATATGTCCTCAATGTGCAGAAGGATCCGCTGTGCATCATGATCATGAGAATTCCTGATGCAGCAAAAGAAGTTGCACGATAGCCAATGAATCGCCGAGAAGATCTGTGAAATAGTTTTTTTGGATTCCCGGGTCGCGCTCCGCTGCCCGAGGATGGTTAAAAAAAAGAGGCTGTCTGAAAAAGACAGCCTCTTTTTTTGTTATGGTGCCGGGTCGGCTAACCTTTACTTACTTCTCGAGCTTTTTATGACAGAACCACCAGTCATAGCATTCATACTGTTCGGGCCGCTTTTTGGCATCTTCGACATTGTTGGCTGGTGGAATGATAACACGGTCTTTCAACAGTGCATTGTCCGGCCAGTCTGCAGGAATGGCAACTTTGTTGTTGTCCGAGGTCTGCAAGGCTTTCACTGCGCGAAGGATTTCATCCATGTTTCTGCCGATTTCCTGCGGGTAGTAAAGGACAAGCCTGACTTTTCCTTCAGGATCGCCGACAAACACGGCGCGGACCGTATTGGTGCCTTTCCCGGGGTGCAGCATACCGAGTTGACTCGCGATACGATCATTTGCGGCAATAATCGGGAACGCAATATCGACATCGAGGTTCTCTTTGATCCATTCCACCCATTTGATATGAGAGAATACCTGATCGACGCTCATACCGATCAGCTTACACCCGATTTTGTCAAATTCTTCGAACCTCTGCTGGAAAGCGACAAATTCTGTCGTACACACCGGGGTGTAATCAGCCGGATGACTGAAAAGGACAAACCATGAACCTTTGAGGTCACCGGGGATATTCATTGGCCCATGAGTTGTCTGTACGTTGAGTTCGGGAAAATCATCACCAAGTAACGGCATTGACATCTCAAAATACATGTCGTCATCGAATTGTTGTGACATGGCTTTCTCCTGGATTTTGTTTATGTAGGCTGTTCATTGTAACAAACTGTTTCAATATAGTTTTTTTTGAGATAAATCATAATAATTCTTAATTAATTTTTATTCTTTTTTAATCCATCCTGGAAACAGGAGAAGCCAGAGTATTTGATTGCTTCGGTGACGCCGGTATCCCAAGGGGAAGGATTAACAATATGTACTGATGATATCTGGTCAGGTCGAAAGCCGGTTTCAAGGGCTTTTATGGTAATGGGCAGCGCCATTTACCGCTTTTTCCCTCGAGAACGGTTCTATCGTTCGGCGATCAGGGGCATGACTTGCTATGGCACCAGCTTACAGTTGGTGCCATGCATCAGGTGTTGAACGCTGGATTTCAGGAACGTAATGCTGCCCTGGCTGCTGCCAGCCTTGCAACAGGAATTCGGAACGGGCTGCATGAAATATAGTTAAGCCCGATTGTGTTGCAGAATTCAATGGTTGTAGGATCGCCGCCGTGCTCACCGCAAATGCCAAGCTTGAGATCTTTTTTGACACTTCGCCCTTCTTTGGCGGACAGCTTTACCAGAAATCCCACACCGTCTGTATCGATGGACTCGAAAGGATTTCGTGCATATATATCGAGGTCCTGGTAGGATGGCAGGTATTGACCCGAGTCATCACGGCTCATGCCGAGCCCCATCTGGGTAAGGTCATTCGTCCCGTAACTGAAAAAGTCGGCGGCTTTTGCAATTTCCCCCGAGGTAACAGCGGCTCTGGGTACTTCGATCATTGTGCCGACAAGGTATTGAACACCGGTCTCCTGCTCGGCCATGACGCTTCTGGCTGTTTTATGGATGATTTCACCGGTAACTTCGAGTTCTTTGACGTTTCCAACAAGCGGAACCATGATTTCAGGAGTAATGTCATACCCTTCTTTTTTTATCATACAGGCAGCTTCGATAATCGCTCGCACCTGCATGGCGGGGATTTGAGGATGAATGATCCCCAGACGGCACCCGCGTAGACCAAGCATTGGGTTGGCCTCACGCAGATCCTTGATGCGGTTCCTGATCTCGTCGAGGGGTTTTCCGATTTTTTTCGCGAGGTCTGCAATTTCTTCATCGTTTGCGGGCAGGAATTCGTGCAGAGGGGGATCGAGAAGTCTTATGGTAACCGGGCGGGATCCCATTGTCTTGAAAAGGCCGTAAAAATCTTCACGCTGAAAAGGCAGCAGCTTTTCCAGTGCCGCTTTTCTGCCGTCCATATCTTCGGCAAGAATCATTTCCCGCATTGCATCGATACGGTTTCCACCGAAAAACATATGTTCCGTTCTGCACAGCCCGATACCTTCAGCTCCGAGTTTTACAGAAAGTTCCGCTTGATCAGGCTGGTCGGCATTGGCTCTTACCTGCAGTTTGCGGTACTTGTCGGCCCATTGCATGAACTGATCGAAAATTTGCCAGATGGGAGCTTCTTCAGGTATAAGCGTTTTATCGGCGAGAACTTCGATGACTTCGGAATTTCTTGTGGTTATAGTTCCTTCAATAACTTCTCCTGTCGTTCCATCCAGAGAGATGGGGTCTCCCTGATGCAAGACGGTGTCGTGACCGTTAACCCGAAGTATTCCGTTGTTGTAATCGATGTTAAGCGCTCCGCAGCCTGCGACACAGACCTTGCCCATCTGCCTTGCTACAAGAGCGGCATGAGAGGTCATTCCTCCCCTTTCGGTAAGTATTCCTTCGGCAATGGACATTCCCTTGATGTCTTCAGGGGAGGTTTCGATTCTGACCAGAATTACCTGTTCTCCACGATTTTTAGCGGCTTGAGCGTCGACAGCATTGAAATAAATGTTGCCGGTTGCCGCTCCTGGTCCTGCGTTGAGGCCGGTTGCAAGGAGCCTGCCATTGTCGATGGCAACCTGTTTTTGCCTGAGATCGAATACGGGGCGCAAGAGTTGATTCAGCTGTTCGGGTTCGATGCGCAAAAGGGCTTCCTTTTCATCAATCAGGCCTTCCCGGCACATATCGTAGGCAATTCTTATTGCAGCGAGTCCGGTTCTTTTACCGACGCGGCACTGTAGCATGAAGAGTTTTCCGTTTTCAATGGTAAACTCGATATCCATCATATCATGATAATGCTGTTCGAGCCGTGTACGAATACGGTCAAGCTGGTGGTATATTTCAGGGTTTTCCTCTTTCAACTGGACTATTTTAAAAGGGGTTCTGATACCCGCGACCACATCTTCACCCTGGGCGTTCATCAGATATTCCCCATAGAAAATATTCTCACCGCTTGCGGCATCCCTGGTGAACGCTACTCCTGTTCCGGAGGTATTACCCATGTTGCCGAAAACCATTGCCTGAACATTACAGGCGGTGCCCCACCAAGAGGGAATATGATTGAGCTTTCTGTAAACAATGGCGCGTTCGTTATTCCAGCTTCCGAATACAGCGCTGATTGCTCCCCGGAGCTGCTCCATAGGATCTTCGGGGAAACTTTTACCGGTTTCTTCCTTTATTGCAGTTTTGTAGGCGGAAACCACATGTTTCAGATCGTCGGCGTCCAGTTCGGTATCCAGCTTTTTGCCGAGAGCTTGTTTTCTCGCTTCGAGAATTTCCTCGAAAGGATCTTTTTGTTTGCTGTTTGCCGGTTTGAGGCCGAGTACCACATCTCCGTACATCTGGACAAAACGGCGGTAACAGTCCCAGGCAAACCTTGGATTGCCTGATTTTCGAGCAAGCCCTTCGACGGTGTTATCGTTCAGACCAAGGTTGAGAATCGTATCCATCATACCGGGCATGGAAGCTCTGGAGCCGGAACGGACCGATAAAAGGAGCGGGTTATTTGTATCGCCGAATTTTTTCCCAAGCTGTTCCTCTATTGTATGCAGGGCTTTCGGGATATCGGTTTCGAACAATCCGTCGGGGTAGGTTTTCTGGTTGTCGTAGTAATGGGTACATACCTCCGTGGAAATTGTAAATCCAGGAGGAACAGGGAGGCCGATATTTGCCATTTCGGCAAGATTCGCTCCTTTACCGCCAAGGAGATTTTTCATCGAAGCATCACCATCTGCGCTTCCACCTGAAAAATTGTAAATATACTGCTTATCGGAACCCTGAAGGGTGTTTGGTCGGGGATTTGGCATGTCTTTGGTATGAAAATTGAATTGAACCGGAAAACAAAAACTCGATAAATGATCTATGTCAAAAAGACGAAGATGTTTATTTTGAAACGCGTTTCGTCAAATAAATGTAATAAAAAATTTACACCAGCCATCCACTATCGGAAGCCCGGATACGATAGGAAAATGGGTGAAAAGATCATTTTTGGGGTGCTAAGCAACACTTTTGTAACATGGAATCCGCATTGGTACTTTTTCTTTTGCAGGTACTGCGTATCTCGGTACCGTATGTGCTGACATCTGTTGGTGCCGTGTTTTCAGAAAGGGGTGGTGTTATCAACCTTGCTCTTGAGGGGCTCATTCTTGCGGGAGCGTTCGGGGCAGCGGTAGGGCAGCACTTTTCCGGTTCGGCCGTTACAGGAGTGTTCACCGGTATTCTCGGCGGTCTTCTGGTAGCATTTCTTCACGCTTTCATTACGGTGACACTCAAAGTCAACCAGATTGTAACCGGGATTGCGATAAACATACTTGTCATAGGGGCAACGCGTTTCGGACTGAGCATTCTTTTCGGCAGTTCCCTGAATTCAGAGCGCATTGACGGTTTCGCGATTTCTTCTGTCCTGCTTGATCCGATATTTCTGAGTGCTGTAGCCGTTGTTGGTATCGGTCACGTGCTGCTTTTTAAAACACCTTTCGGACTCAGGCTGCGTTCTGCCGGAGAAAGTGCCGAAGCGGTAGATGCAGCAGGAGTAAACGTCGATCTGATGCGATATTCCGGAGTTCTGATTTCCGGTGTGCTTGCAGCTCTTGCCGGTGTCTTCCTTGCATTTCAACAGCACAGCTTTACCGATAACATGTCCGCGGGCAGAGGGTATATAGCGCTTGCGGCAATGATCATCGGGAAATGGATGCCTATAGGTGCAGCTCTTGCAAGCTTTTTGTTTGCCGGCGCAGAATCCCTCGAAATGTGGTTACAGACAGGATGGATTCCATCGCAGCTTGTTCAAGCTTTGCCGTATGTCCTTACATTGCTTGTGCTTGCCGGTTTTGTCGGAAAGTCGAGGGCACCCCGTGAAATTGGAGTGCCGTATGAGAAATGAGAGTCAAGTCAAAAATCAAAGAGCAAAAGTCAAACGGAAAATTAACTCGTCACTTGTTACCTGTCACTCGTCACTGCTCTCAGGCTAAAGCAACTACTGCGTTGACCAGTTTCTCGATACCCTGTGCTACATCCTTGATCGTCGGGCCGAGCATATAGGCCGGTGTGCTGACCACTTTACCGTCGTTGCTGGCGTGAATATTGTAAACCCTGCAGTTGACGTGTGTTGCTCCCACTGCCTCGATATTCGAGGCGCTTTCCTGATCGGTACCGATCGTGACCTCTACATTTTCCTTGCCGAGCACTTTCGCGGCGATAACCGGAGAGATGCAGATGAAACCAAGTGGTTTTCCCGCTTCATAGAAAGACCGTACAGCTTCGGCAACGTCGGGAAGTACGGTAAAATCGGCTCCCTTGAACGCATAGTCCGACAGGTTCTTTGCGGCCCCAAACCCACCTGGCAGGATAAGGGCGTCGAGGTTCAGCGAATGGATATCCTTGAGATTTTTGACGTCGCCTCTCGCAATGCGTGCGGACTCGATGAGCACGTTGCGGGTCTCACCCGTCATTTCCTCGCCGGTTGCATGATTGATGACGTGATGCTGGTTGATGTCCGGGGCGATACAGATTGCCTGTGCACCGGCAACGTCGATGGCAAGGAGTGTCAGAACAGCTTCGTGGATTTCCGATCCATCCATCACACCACACCCTGATAACAGAACGCCAATTTTTTTCATGATTGTTCGAAATTTCGATTTAGAGGAAATATGAGGCAATCGCCGCAATGATATTGTAGATGATAAAGCCCCAAAAAAGGAGCAGCAGTAGTTTGATATTCATGGTCATCTACAGGACTGGGTGATTCACATTGTGCTTGATTGCCGATGAACGGCATCAGAGATCATTGTACGATGTTAAAAAAAATCGGCAAGATTGCGAAATCCGCTTATTACACGACAGCCGGTCTGGGATCGAAAAGTGTTGCCCCGTCGTTACTGATAGTATGTGACTATGTGTTTGAAGAGTATGCGAACTTAGATGCTCAATGGCGGTGAAACCGCCGGGAACGATGGAGGTTGTTATGGTAAATCAAAAATTACGTTTTTACCAGACCGGGACATATCCTTTTCCGTACACCACGATCGGATCTGATACGGCGCTTACGGTTTCAAAGCATGAGGGAAAACCTGCGCTTGCCTTTTTGACACAGACTCCGAAAGAAGACGATATTGTTTTTTTGCGGCTTTACCGCAAGGCATCTCAGGAAACAGGACGGTTCAGCTCCCCGCCGAACTACTGGGGGATATCGGGGTTGGCTTATGATCAATCCCGTAACCTGCTCTGGGCGACCGAAGGGTTGGGCACCCTGAATCAGCATGCCGACAGAATCATAGGAATCGATGCCGATTCGGGTAAGCATATCGATACAATCAAGGTACCGCAGCTGGACAGCCACGCGCTGGCTTTCAACGGGATGTACTTCGTGCGTTCCGACGGGAGCGTGCTGGAGATGATCGACCGGTCCGGTAACATTCTCGCTACGTTGCAAGTGCCTATCGGGACCAACTGCCGGGGACTGAGTGCGGCTCCATGGACCTATATCGCAAGCGATACCCTTGAAAATAAACTGGTGATTATCAGTCTTTTCGGCCAGGTTGTAGCCGAGTGTGGCGAACTGCCGGGAGAGCCGGGCGGGATAGAAGCTGTTGCGTTTGACAATATTCAGGATTTTTCAACAATCCCACAGTTTCCTGAAAGTGTGGAATCACCGCAAAAGCCCTGGGAGCCGGTGCCGTGGAACTTCCGTCACACGATTTACCTTGCCAATCAGAAAGATCAGATGATTTATTTTGGTTATTTTTACCAATAAATAGAGGCCTTTTAAGAAACATTGCCGAGAGTAACTTCATTGAATCCGAAAGCATTAAACCTTGTGGCGCAAAACATTAATCCTGCAACGTACAAACATATCCTCTTTTTTACCGGTGCGGGCATGTCGGCTGAAAGCGGGGTGCCGACTTACCGGGGCAAAGGAGGAATCTGGGGGTCTTACAGTATTGAGGAGTATGCCTGCCAGCAGGCTTTCGACCGTGACCCCGAAAAGGTTCTTGGTTTCCATGAAAAGCGCCGCCGTTCCGTACTCGATTGCCTCCCTCATGAAGGGCACAGGGTGATTGCCGGTATACCCAACGCCTGTGTGGTGACCCAGAATATCGACGGCATGCACCAGCGGGCAGGATCGAAAGAGGTTATCGAGCTGCATGGCAGCCTCTGGCGTCTTCGGTGCCAAAGCTGCGGTTTCAAAAAAGAAGATTACAGGGAGAAGTTCGAAACAACCCGCTGTGACTGCGGAAACCGGCTCAGGCCAGACATCATCTGGTTCGGCGACATGCTTGATGCGGTTGTCATGAGCAAGGCTTCCCAAGCCATCAGAAACTGTGATCTGTTTATCAGTATCGGCACCTCCGGAACTGTCTGGCCCGCTGCGGGTTTTCCCGACCTTGCGAGACAATCCGGTGCCTACTGTATCGAAATCAACCCCGAACCGTCCGGGGCAACAAGCTATGACCGGGTTTTCGAGAGGCCTGCGGGGGAGGTGTTGCCGGAGTTGTTCGGTGTTTCGCGCCGATAAATCTGTTACGCCTTTCGATAGCTGCGTTGAGCGGTGCTCAGAATCCTCACGTACTCGCATGTACGCTCCGGTTCCTACGCTCCGTTCGCCTTGCTCTCGAAACGCTCACGACGATTTATCGACGCGAAAAGCAGGCTGAACGGTCAACTGCCTTTTATGATTTCCTTGGTGTATTATTTTTGTGTTATCTTGTCATGAGTAATATTAAAATTGCAAGATTTAAGCTAGCATCTAATTATAGGAAAAGTGGTTACGGCGAATAGCAAACATATATCGTTGTCATTTCCCTTTTGGTCTTTAGAATTTCAGTTGGGCATATGAAAGAACGTCAAATCATTCCTTTTCGTTTTACTTCGAAAATCTCGGAGTTTGATGCCGAGATGCTTGAAGATATTGGTTCCTCGTTACAAGAGCAGAGAAAGGCAATTTTGCCAAGCGAAAACGTATTTAAATATACGCATGGTAAGAAATGGCGTACGATAATAGCTGAGAATAACGACCAGGACGATGACGGGCAAATGCAGACACACTCTTCTGAAATACAGATACCTGTTCAGGAAGTTGTCGATAATGATCTTGGCTCTTTAGTGCGGTACCGTAACTCAATTGTGAGTGGATTGATAAAAGATCTTATGCAAAGCATATATCAGGCTGTCAACGATTCAACGGAGAAAACAGGAAACGTTATTGGTGCCAGAAGCGGTAGTTTCACGGCAGAGCATTTTGTTGAGATGCTTGAAAAGATTGAATTCGGAGTTGATCGTGACGGAAATGTTTCCTTACCTGAAATTCATGCCAGCCCAGAGTTAGTGAAGAAAATGCTTCAAGTACTATCGGTTCAGGGACCAGAGTTTGAAAAGAGAGTTCAAGAAATAACTCAAAGGAAATCTGAGGCAGCTTTGGCAAGAGAGAATGACAGAAAGTCAAAGTTTCCTAAACATGGAGATAAGTAGCTAATGAAAGTTTTAGTAGCTATTGGAGGAGATTACTATTCTAGTGAAAAATTGCCGGATTTAACTGGGGCGGAGAATGATGCAACCGCAATATTCGATCTGCTTTTAAGCAAGGAAAAAAGTTTTTACGATAAAGACCGATCAATTTTACTTAACTCGCCATCTTGTCAAGAAACGAAAGCAGCAATAGAAGAAGCCATTTTTAACTCTATTGGTGAGATGGACTTTTGCTTGTTCTTTGCTGGTCATGGTTGCGTGAAAGATGGTGCGTATTATTTGTGCGTTAAAGACACTTCTATTGATAGGCTTTCTGTTACGGCTATAAGTATCACTGACCTTTTTATGTGGATAAATGAAGCTAAAGTTCGAGACACAAGCATAGTGATCGACGCATGTCAGGCAGGTGGGGTTGGTTACGATGTGGCTGCTTTTTTGAAGCCAGATAAAATAGGTCACTTCGGTTCCCCATCGGTTTCAATTTTAGCGGCTGCTGCCTCTGATCAGGCAGCGAGGGAGGTCAGCGGGCAAGGTGTTGCGACATCAGCTCTTTTAAAGTGTTTGTCAGGTGAACTAGTTGTTCAAACAAGTCACCCAAGTCTTAGCCTTATTGAAATTGGTCAGACTTTATCAGAAATAATGAAAGGCGAGGATCAGCAGGTTCCTGTTTATTGGGGGCTAAGCCTATTTGGAAGATCTTCGTTTTCTGAGAATCCCCATTTCGATAAGCCTAAAACACCAGTTATTGGCTTACCGGATGGCCTAAATAGGAGTGGAATCGAAGAGCCAATAATTAGGAAGTATGCTCATAGAGTTTGGGAATTATATCTTACTACCATTCAGTGTTTCGATGCAACAAACTTCTTGAATCTTGTTCAGTCATTATTGGGCGATTTACCAACAGGTTCTAAGGCAGGGGCAGTAATTGTAGACGCAATGATTTTCGCTTTCCGGCCTCTTGTTAGCGCCTCGAACGATCCTTTTGAAGAGGTTGAATTGCTTGGGGCAAGTATTGCTTCTTTACTACGATACTCCAGCAACGATGAAGTAGCTGATAGGGTCATAATCGATATGTCTCAACAGTTATTAGAATCGATATGTACGGGAACCCGAAAAGTTCTTAACGCTATCGAAGAAAATCAGTTTTCATTGTTAAGTGAACGATCTGCCATTGCCGATTTGTACTATCTGCCGATAAGGATTCTTAAAATCTTAGGGTGGATTGGTGCAGGCCAATATATATCAAATATTTTCAACGTAGAATGCCCTGAAGAGCATCGAGTGAGGCAGCAATTAGTGCGCAAAATTTTGGAAGCCTATACGTGCTCAATAGTGGCCGTATCAGATGAACAAACCTGTAATTTGGTTATGTTTTTTTGTATGGCGGAGAGCATGAAACTATCTGAAGAGGCAGAACAGATCTTCGGTTTGCTTTGCCATACTTTTCATAAATACAATGGGAAAATCGCTCAACCGAAATTGTCAGGTTCTGATGCTTATAGATTTATTAAAGCCAGAGCTGAAGAAGACAATTCGATCTTAGAGGAAGTGGTCGCAAAGCCAACTGAGTTTCTCTCTGCCCTCTTGCTTGCTTCTGAAAAGCTTGCTCTATCGGATGTTGTTGATAGTCTTATCGAAGATTTCGATCACGCATCTGCAAATATATTTATACCTGATAGTTACATAGACTTTTCGGATAAGCGAATCGAGAATGGACTTAACTATTCTTTTATAATTGGGCATGGGGTTTGGCGTGTTAAGGACTTTATGGGTACATGGGATACCGTTCGTTCTCAAATAGATAGTGACCCCAGCATAGGCTCAAAAGCCACACAGATAGCTGCTGTTTGTGCGGCACTTATATGGCCTGATCGAACACCTTGGTTTGTCTGGGCGTAATAGCTCAGAAGTGCGGAAACAATATGTTGGTTGCAGGCATTATCATTGATCAGCTTTTTAAGAACAACGCGTACGGAATCCCAGCCATTTTGGCATAAACTTCTTAACCCTCTTCGCATATTCTTCATATTCAGGATGGCGCTCTCTTAACCATTGTTCCTCTTTATCCGCTTTGTATGAGAAGAACAGGAATGCGACTACAAGCAGCAGAAGACGGGAGAGGCTGAGGGTGAAGATGGCCCAGCTGAAGGTTGCGAAAGCTGGCTGCTGTAGAGAGGGGGGCGGAGTTGTTCGGTACAAGCTGAGCAGTTGTTGAGCTTTTTTGGGAAAAAGGACTGGTGACGAGTTTGGGGATACGATGGATTTCTCTTTCATGTAGTACTGTTGTCCGACTTCTCCCTTTCTCATCGTGCCATCTCCGGACCGGGCTTCACTTTCTCTCTTCGAGTCATCCTCGGGCAAGCGGAGCGCGACCCGGGGATCCATCACTGGCTTCGCTGATCCGCATGGATGCCGCATCGAGTGCGGCATGACTTCTCTCCTTGTCATCCTCGTGCAAGCGGAGTGCGCTGGGGATCCGTCACCGACTTCGTTGATCCGCATGGATGCCGCATCACGTGCGGCATGACTTCAAGGGGACTGGACGCCGGATCACTTTGTATAATGAAACAAAGAGTATTACACTGGACGGCTCGATTATGGGATGCATAGCCTGAAACTTTTTTGTCTGCAAAAAGCTTTTTGAGTATACAGTGGTCGATCATGTTGTTTTTGTTGTGCTCCGGCGCCCTTCCTTTGGTTCCTATCAGTAGAAAAAGTATCCAGCGATTTTCAGTAATGCCGATGAGTATTGACCCGTCAGGGTTTTTTCTTACGAGAGGCATACAGTGATAGACAGGCTGTTGTATTGACGTGAGGATTGGGTGAAGCCGACATTTTTGTCTCTTGAGATATTCTTTGTACTGGCTGCATAACACTTTTCTCGAAGGAGGTTGAACAATGTGTACCAATTTCTCAATTCCTGTCAGCGGAGAGAAACCTGTCCATCGGGTCTCCGCTCGCACCATGGATTTCGGTATTCTTTTTAAGACGGTTCTGAAGAAGTTCGCGGTTGGAGAATCCTTTCCCGATGGTCCACATGCCATTATTCATCCGCTGAAATGGAAGGCGAAGTACGGTTTCATCGGTGCCGTGGTGGAACTACCGGTTATCAATGCTGACGTGCCGTTACCCAGTGTCAGCGATGGTATGAACAGTGCCGGTCTCAGCGTTGCGACCTTGTGGCTCCCCGGATCGGAGTACCCACGAGCCACGGGTACCAAAGACAACCGTATCTGGGTATCCGATTTCCCCTCCTGGGCATTGGGGAATTTCGCGACAGTGAGGGATCTGAACGCGGCTATGGATGGCGGAGCGGTTCAAATCGAGGGTGTCCCGTTTCTGCAAAACAAGATTCCGCTTCACTTCATGGTGCAGGACCAAGCGGGTGACTGTCTTGTTATCGAATTTCACAGCGGTGAGGTAGTCAAGACGCTCACAGATGATGGATTGCTCACCAACGCACCTTTTTACAGCGAACAGCTGGAGAATCTGCATCAGGAGAAGTATAAAAAGCTGACTCCCCGGAATACGGAGTATCAGTACGGTCAGGAAACCAACGGTAGTGGCATGCTCGGTCTGCCTGGAGATGCCACGCCACCGTCACGCTTCGTACGGGCAGCTAAAATGTGCCTCTCGGTATATCGGCCGGAGCCGGGGAACGAACAACAAAACATCAGTTTTGCCTGGCAGCTGCTGCAGACCGTATGGGTCCCTTGTGGTACCATCACAGAGATGGATCACCCCGAAAAAATGTCCGATTTCACGCAATGGGCGGTCATTCGTGACTACACAAAGAAGCAGTACTACTTCTACAGTTACTTGAACCCGACACTGCATAAAATAGACCTGCAAAAACTGGATTTCAGCACGTCGAGTGATGTTGAAGTACCAATAATCTGTCAAGATGACTGGTTCATTGACGCAACAGCGAAGTTCAAATGAACGTTGCAAGCAATGCAGTTCCGGGTCACGCAACGTGACATGGATGTGTTGATTTTACGCGGGGTACAGGACGGCTTTGGAAAAACAAGGGTACGATGCTTTCGCTATCGGTATGAGACACAGATTTTCTGGTGAGCCTCAATACTCAATAAATAAAGGGTATGAACTTTTTCACCTTTCGTGCATACTCCTGGTACTCGGGATGTCGTTGTGTGAGCCACCGTTCTTCTTTTGAAGCCTTGAGCGAGAAGAAAAAAAATGCAAAAACAAGCAAGAGAAAATGTGATAGGCTGAGAGCGTAACATGACCATCCGAAACCGATAAACAACTGACTGCTGTACAGGGGGTGGCGCACGAATGAGTATACTCCCGTTCGAACGAGTTGATTATGATCGACAGGATAGGGAAGCGGGGTGATATATTGTTTGAGATTGTGTGATCCTAATCCTCCAAAGAGCAGCGCGGTCGCTCCGCAAACGATCAGGACTGCCGTGCGAGGAATTGTAAGGTATTCCTCGAATTCTGCAATTCCGAAAGGTTGCCAGACAGGAGTCATGATGAAGATACCTACTATCAGAAACTGGATGACGACAAGGTATTCTCCTTTGGCGCCTCGGAGAAATGAATCTGTTCCCGATTTTTCCTTGTTCATAAGTGACTGAAAATAATTGTCTTAATTGTTACGTTTTTGTAGTTTTATTTGGCTTGAGGTCGGCGCTGCCTTAAAAATACCACTAACAGTCTTAACGTTTTCGGTTCATGATTTCTTCGCAAGATACTGTTTTGCTGATCATTGATGTGCAGGGAAAACTGGCACAGATCGTTTACGAGTCCGCAGCTGTTGAACAGAATATTTCAAAACTGGTCAGGGCGGCAAAGATTCTCGGTGTGCCGGTGCTCTATACCGAGCAGTACCCGAAAGGACTCGGACATACGGTCGCTCCGCTTGAAACGTTGTTGGCGGAAGAGGAGCCGTTTGAAAAAATCGCGTTCAGCTGCTGCGCCGACGAAGGTTTTATGGAAGCTCTCAGAAAGCTGAAAAGGAACGAAGTGCTTGTCACCGGCATGGAAACCCATGTGTGTGTCTATCAGACGGCCAACGAGCTGATTGATTACGGCTACAATGTTCATCTGATCACCGATGCGGTTTCTTCGCGGATGAAGGAAAACCGGGATTTGGGGATACACTGCATCGAAAAAGCAGGTGCTTTTCTGAAAAGCACGGAGATGGTGATTTTTGAGCTGCTGCGTGTAGCCGAGGGTGACGCGTTCAAGGCAATAGCGAAGATCATCAAGGAATGACCGGCCGGTTCGACCGTTCTCTTTACGTGTCATCCCCGGGCCTGACTTCTCCTTCTTTTCGTGTCATCCTCGGGCAAGCGGAGCGCGACCCGGGGATCCATCACCGGCTTCGTTGATCCGCATGGATGCCGCATCGAGTGCGGCATGACTTCTCTCCTTGTCATCCTCGTGCAAGCGGAGTGCGACCCGGGGATCCATGGGTTTTCCTGCTTCTTTCCATGAATGCCGGATCTCGTCCGGTATTTCGGGATCTTCAGCTAAAGATTTTGAGAAACAACCTTATCGAGCATCTGCTCGAGAACTTTCCGCCCTTCGATAATGTCGATTTCTACTGGAAGGTAGAAACAAGGGACCCGGGACATGGTTTCCAGGGTGGGTTGGTTTGCTTGCAATCGAAAATAGTCTTTTTCGGTGGTGACAATCGAGAGGTTCTCATCGATTGACCGTTCGACGAGAGCTTTTATACTTACAAGCGGGAAGTCTGCGTGGTCGGGAAAAAGCGCCTGTGATACAACGTTTATACCACGTTGCTTCAGCGAAGCAATGAACCCCTCCGGCTGTCCTATACCTGCAAGGGCAATCGCTCTCTCCGGCACTAAGTTGCCGGGGCCTGCAAATTGTACCGGTTCGCCGGGACGGACGCTGGTTGTAACCATCGGTTTACCGGTAAGGGATAACTTCTCCGCGAGGTGAGCCGTCTTGAATGGGTCGGTAACCTTGCTGAGCACCAGGAGGTCGGCGCGATCGAGATTTTTGCGGGGTTCCCTCAGGCGACCGGCCGGTATGAGCCGGTCATTGAAAAAAGGTGCCGCACTGTTGATAACAACGATGTCAAGATCACGATCGAGCTGCCGGTGCTGAAACCCGTCATCGAGTACAAGAACATCGGGGAGGTTTCCGGCAAAGTGCTCTGCAATGAAATCAGCGCCTTCTTTTCTTTTTTCGGCAACCACCACAATTGTTTCGGGATTGTTATGCGCGAGCATTGCACATTCATCGCCGGCTTCACGGCTTCCAAGAAATACTTGCCGGCCATCGGAAACCATGGTGACGCCTTTTGTACTCCTTTTGTAGCCACGTGAAAGAATGGCCGGTGTCAACCCCTTGCGTGAGTAATACTTGATCACAAAATCGACCAATGGGGTTTTACCGGTTCCTCCCATACTGATATTGCCTACCGAAACCACCGGGATTGCAGCTTTATGACTATGAAAAACGCCAAGGTCGAACAGCCTGTTACGGACAAAGATAACTGCACTGTAGATCAGAGCTGCCGGTGAAAGCAGAATGTTCAGAACGTTAGTCATCAGCCAAGTCCTTTGACAGTTGATGTTCGAACGCTCTCAGTTCTTCCTGATTCCTGAATTCAGGAACTTCGATATTGTGAATTGTAACATCGACCCGGCTGAACGGAAACGGAATTTCAAAACGGTCCCAGCTTTTGAGCTGTATGCGTTTACTGTAACGGATGGTGGCAAAAATGATCGGAATTCCTTCTGCTGAGGCCAGGCGGAGTGTTCCGTACTTGAATGTCTGGCGCGGACCGCGTGGTCCGTCCGGGGTGATCGCGATAATGCCGTTGTTTGCCAATTCCGTGAGCATGGCTGTTTTTACCTCGCTGCTTCCCTTTGAACTCGATCCCCGTATCAGGGTAAAACCAAGTTTTTCAAGTGTACGGGAAAGGATTTCGCCGTCTTTTGAAAGGCTGACAATTGCATGTATGGTTTTGTCGGGTGACAGTCGTTGGGCAAGCAACCAGCCATAGATCATTTTGCCGTGCCAGAATGCGAATATCCTCTTCCCTGTTTGACCGCAAGTTTCCTTCTGCGGATTTGTAACGGTGATTCGGAGCGTCGAAACCAGGAGTTTCAGCGCGCCGGGCAGGATCAGTTCGGAAAGAGGCGGGAGTAAAGACATGCCACATGAATGGTTGATTTGTTGGCGTACTGCCCCTGCGGGTAGGGGTTTACGGCTTTCAGCAATGTACCAAAAGTCTTCTGATTTTTTGATTCTCCATATCTTCCGCTCTTGTGTTCTTCGGTGTGATTGTGTTTAAACGGTCTGTTTGTATGGCCTTCAGGGGATTTTTTTATTTGTTTTTTTCATCGCCTGCGTTATATAGTTGGTTTGTATGGAGTGAAGGGTTACCGTAACAGTCCCGGTACATATTCGGGATTATGCAAACCATTTTTTATGAAGGTACTGATAGTCGGTGGGGGGGGCAGGGAGCATGCTCTTGCTTGGGCTATAGCTCGCAGTGAAAAAGTGTCGAAAGTCTACGTCGCTCCCGGAAACGGTGGGACAGCAACAATGGGGAGCTGCGTTGAGAACGTCGCTCTCGGGTCCACCGATGTTGATGGCCTGTTGCAGTTTGCTGTCAGCGAGTCGGTTGATTTGACGGTTGTCGGGCCGGAGCAACCTCTTGAAGCGGGTATCGTGGATCTGTTTGCCGAAGCTGGGAAAAAAGTGTTCGGCCCGACGAAATCTGCGGCGCAACTTGAAACCAGCAAGGTTTTTGCAAAGGATTTCATGAGCCGTCACGAAATCCCAACGGCATCGTACGAGGTTTTCAGGGATTATGATTCCGCAAAAGATTTTCTTGAGAAAACAACGGTATTTCCCCAGGTTATAAAGGCCAGCGGCCTTGCTGCAGGAAAGGGGGTGGTTGTTGCCGAAACACGTGCCGACGCCCTGCAAGCCATCGATGATCTGTTTGAAAAGAGGGTTTTCGGCGGAGCTGCCGACGAGGTTGTTATCGAATCCTTTTTAGCCGGTCAGGAGGCAAGTGTGTTTGCCATAACCGATGGTACCCAATACCGTTTCTTTTTGCCTTCACAGGATCATAAGCGCATCGGGGAGGGTGACACGGGTAAGAATACCGGTGGCATGGGGGCTTATGCTCCGGCACCTCTGGTCAGTGAAGAGGTGATGAAAAAGGTCGAGGAGCGTGTGATCGTTCCGACCCTCGAGGGGATGCGGGAAGAGGGAATGCCATATACCGGTTTTCTTTATATCGGGCTTATGATCGATAACGGCGAGCCTTCGGTCGTGGAGTATAATGCCCGCCTCGGTGATCCCGAAGCCCAGGTTGTACTACCGCTCATGCAGACTGAACTGGTTGAAGCTCTCGAGGCCAGCCTCGATGGGAATCTGGGTGAAATTGCATTTGAGATGAAACCGTTGTCTGCGACGACGGTTGTTCTTGCATCCGAAGGGTATCCCGGCAGTTATGAAAAGGGGAAAGTGATTGAAATCGACCCGAAACTTCAGGAGCATGACAGTGTCATGGTGTTTCATGCCGGTACAGTGCTTGAAGGCGGAATGCTCAAGACTTCGGGAGGCAGGGTGCTGTCGGTAACCGCTCTGGCGCCGACACTCGGGGAAAGTATCGCTCTCGCCTACAGTGCGTTGAGTGGCGTTGCTTTCGATGGCAGTTATTACCGTCGGGATATCGGAGCGAAAGCACTTGCTTGATTGCAGGTTTGCCGGTAGGATTTTTTCGGCAGGAGAGAGAAAATTATCAACGTATACGCTATAGAGAGAGCATAATTCGAAACGTCAGGATGCAGTTACCCCGTCGCCAGTTCGAAATAATACAGGAACATGCATTGAGAGATGTACCCTATGAATGCTGTGGTCTGCTTGCAGGTAGACGGCAGCCAAACCACAAGGGTGAATACGAAAATTTGGTTTATGAGATAGCCCCATGCGCCAACGTGCTTTATAATGGCAGGGAGCATGGTTTTGAGATTTCCTATTCCGAGTATATCGATGTCGAGCGCGAGGCGAAAGGGCTCGGGCTCGAAATTGTCGGATCATATCACTCTCATATCGGTTCGCCTGCGGTTCCTTCAAACAACGATGTGAATTTTGCAAGGCCGGGTCACTCGATGATCATACTTTCCGTGCAAAATATGCAGCCGTCTGCCGTGACATCCTGGTACCGCCGTGAGGAAGGTGGTTTTCACCAGGAAGCTATAAGGGTGATAGAGTAGCGACATTTTTTTTTACATTACCTTCGTTCATCGTCAGAAACGCATAAAACCGGAAGAAAAGTGCCAAAGCGGAAAGATATCAAGTCGATTTTAGTCATAGGTGCCGGTCCGATTGTTATTGGCCAGGCATGTGAATTCGATTATTCAGGTACGCAGGCTTGTCGGGCTCTCAAGGAGGATGGTTACCGGGTTATCCTGGTAAACAGCAACCCGGCAACCATCATGACCGATATAGAGTTTGCTGACAGCACCTATATCGAGCCGATTACTCCTGAATATGTTCGCAAGATTATCGAGAAAGAAAAGCCGGATGCTTTGCTGCCTACAATGGGAGGACAGACAGCTTTGAACACGGCTGTAAGCCTTGCCGAAAGCGGTGTGCTCGAGCGGAACGGGGTTGAGCTTATCGGGGCCAAGCTCAGAGCGATAAGAAAGGCAGAAAACCGGGAGTTTTTCAGTGATGCCATGAAGAAGCTCGGCCTTGAAATGGCGAAGGGCTTTTTTGTCCGTAACGAAAAGGAGGCAAAGGAAGCGCTCGAAGAGATTGGACTGCCAATTGTCATACGGCCTTCGTTCACTCTCGGTGGAACCGGTGGAGGGTTTGCGGAAACCAAGTCCGATTATTACGATGCAGTCAGACGGGGTATTGCGGAAAGCCCTATCGGGGAGGTCCTTGTCGAGGAGTGCCTTATTGGGTGGAAAGAGTTTGAACTCGAAGTGATCCGCGATCTTGCCGACAACGTCATAATTGTTTGTTCAATCGAGAATGTTGACCCCATGGGGGTTCATACCGGCGACAGTATTACGGTAGCTCCCGCCCAGACTCTTTCAGACCGCCAGTATCAGGCTCTCAGGGACGCATCGATAAAGATTATCCGTGAAATAGGAGTTGAAACCGGCGGCAGCAACATTCAGTTTGCCATCAATCCGGAAAACGGCAGGGTTGTTGTTATCGAAATGAATCCGAGGGTATCGCGCAGTTCCGCTCTTGCGTCGAAAGCTACAGGGTTTCCTATCGCCAAGGTTGCAGCGAAACTTGCGGTCGGGTACACGCTCGATGAGATTCAGAACGATATTACCAAATCGACACCTGCGAGCTTCGAACCGGTTATCGATTACTGTGTCGTAAAAGTGCCCAGGTGGGATTTTGAGAAGTTCAAGAACGTTGATTCGAGGCTCGGTGTGCAGATGAAGTCTGTAGGAGAGGTCATGGCTTTCGGGAGGAATTTCCGTGAAGCTCTTCAGAAGTCTCTTCGCGGGCTTGAAATCGGCCGAGCCGGTCTGGGAAGCGATGGAAAGGACGTTATGAACGTCGTCGATATGACGCAGCAGCAGAAGAAGTTTGCCAAAGAAGACCTTCTGGAAAAGATCAAGATACCGAAAGCCGACCGGATGTTTTATCTGCGTTATGCCTTTCAGGCAGGTGCGACCGTTGAGGAGATCCATAACTCGACAGGTATAGATCCGTGGTTCCTGGATAATATTCGCCAGATTGTCGATTTCGAGAGCGAGTTGAGAGCTATGGCAGGTCAAGCCTCTTCTTCATGACGACCTACCTGACAAAAATACTCGAACACAAGGCGGGTGAGGTCGATGTTTTAAAACAACAGGGGCCTGCTGCGCGCTATCACACTGTAGAAAAAGATCTTCCTCCCGCTCGGGGCTTCAAGACTACGTTGCAGAACAGTCAGGGAGAGATCCGTCTTATCGCCGAAGTAAAGAAAGCATCGCCTTCCAGGGGTGTCATGGTTGAAAACTTTCAGCCCCTCGATATAGCGAGACGATATGCGGAAATTGGTGCTTCGGCCTTTTCCGTTCTTACCGACCGGAACTTTTTTCAGGGAGCTAACGAGTATTTGCAGCAGATAAGCGCTGCTTTTGATCTTCCTGTTCTGCGCAAGGATTTTATCATTGACGAGTCACAGATTTACGAGGCTCGCCTGATAGGGGCCGATGCGGTTTTGCTTATCGTTGCAGCGCTCGATACTGTAAGGCTCAGAGACTACCTGCAACTTGTCGAAGGCATTGGGCTCGATGCCCTTGTGGAAGTGCATGATCATGCAGAGCTGGATCGTGCGCTCGATGCCGGAGCGGCTGTTATCGGAGTCAACAATCGGAACCTTAACGATTTCACCGTCTCTCTTGACACATCACTTCGCCTCAGGCCTTCTATTCCCCGGGGTGTTGTTGCCGTTGCGGAAAGTGGCCTGAAGCGTGCTTCGGATGTTGCCATGATGCAGGAAGCATCATTCGATGCCGTCCTGATCGGTGAAGGGCTGCTGGGTCGTGAACTTCAAAGATTTACCTGGAAGCGGACTTGATTTTTGCCGCGGCTTCCTCCGGGTTTTCAGCCTTAAAGAACGCCGTACCGGCAATCAATGCATCCGCTCCTGCCGTTACAAGATCCTGCGCATTGTCTACGGTTACACCTCCATCGACTGCAATAATCATTTCCGGGTTGAGGTTGTTGCGCATGGTATGGAGTTGTTCTACTTTTCCCAAGGAGGACGGAATGAATTTCTGACCACCGAATCCCGGGTTGACCGACATCAGCAAAACGAGGTCGAGATCAGGCAATATCGATTCAAGCGTCGATACCGGTGTGCCGGGGTTTATCGACACTCCTGCTTTTGCTCCCAGACTTTTAATGAGCTGTACACTTCTGTGCAGGTGAGGGCAGGTTTCCTGGTGAACCGTTACCTGGTGTGAACCGGCGCTGATGAAATCGGGAATGTACGAATCGGGATCGGAAATCATCAGATGGGTGTCGATGGTAAGGTTCGAGCACCCTGCAATCGCTTTTACGATAAAAGGGCCGAAGGTTATATTCGGTACGAAATGCCCGTCCATGACATCGCAGTGAAGCCAGTCTGCCCCTGCTTTTTCGGCAATTTCAATTGATGCGGCGAGTTTCGTGAAATCTGCAGAAAGAATAGACGGTGCCAGAAGTGTGTTTTTTTGCTGCATGATGGTACAAAGAATAACAGATAAAGGGTTACAGTTGATATTAAAATGGTTCTCCGATCCCGAAATTGAACGTGAAATCTCCGGGGCTCCAGTTGGAGAGCTGCCAGGGTTCAGTTTGTGTAGGATCGTAAAGTTTATAGGCAAAATCAAAACGGAAAGGGCCGATCGGTGACCCCACACGCAGGCCGATACCGGCATCCCATGCGATATCCTTGTAAAGAGACTCGAGTGTCAGGGCGTAAGGGCCGTTTCTGTCCCATATGTTTCCTACATCGGTAAAAAAGGCGATACCGGATGGTTGACCGAAAAGTTTAAAGAATTTCAGGCGATATTCAAGGTTTGTTTCGATTTTTATATCCGCTCCCAGCGTTGCGGTAGCCTCGCTTTTGTTGCCGCCTGGTCCCAGCGTATTGAACTGCCAGCCTCTCATGCTATTGGGCCCACCCGCATAGAAACGGCGCTCGTCGGGCGTAGCATCGGCTTTGCCATAGGGAGCCATTGCGCCAAGGAAAACCCTTCCGGCAATTTGCTGTTGTTCGGTGAGATCTTTGGTGAAGGTGAACTGGCCGCTTGCTTTGAGAAACTGTGAATATGGTGTCCCGAAAATCTGGGGTTCATCATCTGTGAATCCTGTGTAACTTTTCGTGTCGATATATTCATCGATAAGATAAACAAGGCCCCCGACTTCTTCGAGAGTGATGTTCCAGGTATAGATTGTTTCATCGGTCTCACGTAACGGGTCGTTCTGGTTCGAGTAGAAATATTGCAGACGAAAGGTTTGATTGAGATTGGTTTGCAGCAAGCTGTCCAGACTGTTGTCGACAGCAACCGGGTCGGTTGGGTCAACGCCGATATTCTCGGCAAGATCGGTTTTGAAAAGCTCCTTGAACCCGTCGAGAGAATCTTTTTTAACCAGCTCGAGCTCAAAGAAATCAAAATTCAATCGGGATTTTTTTGAGAGTTGTGCATTATAGCTCAATCGAAAAAGCCCTTTCTGATTATCGAGAAGAATCGGTAAACGGGAGCGAGAGTATTCAAGGGTTCCTGCGTAGATGTTTCCGGGTTTTTTCAACTCGGGTTTGGTAATGTTTGCCGAAAATGCAAACTCATAGGGCCTGTACTTTGAGTAGAGGCTTTCGTCGAGGTTGTTCAACAAATCGTTCGATGTGCTGAGCTGCATCCCGAAATCGGTGGTGACTTTCAGATTTTCCGCGCCCCCGAAAAGATTTTTATTTTCGTATCCTACTGAAGCGCCTGCGAAAAGGCTTCCATAACGGTTATCAAAATAGATTTTGGGTTCAATGAGATGCTTCGGTTTCGGTTCCAAATGGATCGATGTATACAGTTTGCCTTCGCGAACCGAATCTTTTCGTATGAATACCGAAGAAAAAACATTTGTCGAGCCGAAATTCTGCAATGTTTTTCTTTCCAGAGAAAGACTGGTTGTATCTCCAGGGCGATAGGCTGTATAATTCGTGATCAGTTCGGATGAAATGTCCTGCCTGCCGTGTTGCACGATATCGATACTGTCCAGCCGGATATTTTTCTGTTGCGGTATTACCTCCGCCGTGTCTTTCGTGAGCGGGTCGTGAACGACGACCTGAAGTGAGCCGTATTCGAGCACTTTGGGAAGTGAGATATTCGTCTGCAGACCGGCAAACAAGCCGGTTGTATCCACCTGTATGCGGATACTGTCCTCATGCATGAATGCATAGCCGTATTCCTTGAAGAAATCAACTGTTCGGTCACGTTCTTCTATGAGGTGATCGACTGTGAAAACGGAGTCGCGCTCCAGTTTGCTCTCTTCGAGATACTGCTTTTTCAAAGTCGCTGTTATACTGTCGATCCCTTCATATCTGACGGTGTCGATTCTGGCTGGGGAATTTTCTTCAATGAGGATGCTCAGCTCGACTCTGTTTTTTTTTTCATCGGTTGTTACCGATGCGTCGACTGTCGCATCAAAATAGCCCTTGAAAGTGTAGAGTTTTTTTATCAGGGCTATATCACGGTTGAACACCTCCTGGTTGAAAATATCCTTTTTGGAGGTGGAAATAACTTCGAGGATCTCTTCTTTGCTCAGAGATCGATTCCCGGTTACCGATATCTTTTTTACGGTAACCGGCTGATCAGCCGGCTCTGTCCGGTCTTGTTTCTGGGCTATGCACGATGGTGTTGGGAACGCTTGGACGGCAATTGAAAGAATCAGAAATGCAGTGCATAGCCGAAAAATTTTTTTATGTAGAAAAAAAACACGCGTCGTATCGATCTCCCTAATTTATAGGCTCTTCATCTCCATAGCAAAAATCTTCATCGGTAGGATAATCGGGCCAGATCTCCTCGAGACTTTCATACAATTCATCGCTTTCAGGAAGGTCACTCAGATTATCGATGACAGCCTGGGGGGCTCCGGTACGATTTGCGAAATCGATCAATTCTTCTTTTGTTGCAGGCCATGGGGCATCGGCAATATATCTTGCCAGGTCCAGGTTCCAGAACATATGGTATCGGGTATTGATTCAGAATTATGAGTTACTGTTGTTTTGCTTCGAGGCAGGTTTCGCTGTCAGGAAACTCTCCGGCGCGAACGTATCAAAAAAATAGGCGGATGGATTTATCTTCCGGTTGTTTTTGTGTACTTCATAATGCAGGTGCGGGCCGGTTGAAATACCAGTGTTGCCTGAAAGAGCGATGACATCACCTCGTGTTACTTTCTGACCTTTTTTAACCAGCGACTTTGAAAGATGCGCATAAACAGTCTTGTAGCCGAACCCGTGATCGATCACGACTTTTTTGCCGTAACCGAAGTTATAACCCGTATACTGGACTACTCCATTTCCCGGAGCATATACTTTTGTTCCTGAAGGTGCGGAGAAATCAATGCCGTCATGGTGTATACGTCTTTTGTAAATGGGGTGCTGGCGCATACCGAATCCACTCGTGATGCGGCCATTGATAGGTTTCAGGGCAGGGATCGATGCGAAAAGCACCTGATTTTTAGCCCAGGTATCCTGTATTTTTTTATGGCTGTTTTTCTGTTGTGCAATTTTAAGGCCGAGCTTGTCTATCTTTTTTTCAGTCATCGCAAGAAGATGGACCGATGACTCCTTATCGGCAAACATGTCTGTGGTTCTGCTTCCGCCTGTACCCATTTTCTTTTCTTCTTCAGGTATCAATGGGAGGTTGACGGCAAGGCGTAATTGATGATCGGAAACAGAAAGTGATTCAATTTCTTCTTCGAGTCTGGAAATCTGCTTTTGAAGTGCAATGAGCGATTCGTCGCCGGATGAGTGAATGGAAGAGGTGGTAGAGCTGTTGTTGCGAAAGGCGAAGGATGTCGCGGCAATCAAAACTATGGAAATGATAAAAATCCCTGCGAGCAGCAATGTAAGAACGTGCAGCGGCATAAACCGTCCGTCTTCTGTGAGATAGTAGAAGCGTTTCCTGGAAAACATCAGTCTCCTCTGGTTGGAATGTACAGGGAACTTTTTGAACTTCGAAAATATAAAAAAAGTTTTTCGTTCGGCAATACTTCTGCGTTATCAGTGTGCGTCCAGCCAGTTTTTCCCGGTTCCGATTTCAACCTCGACGGGTACGTTCGATAGGCCGCATATTTCGGCTGCTTTTACCATGCAATCCGTCGCTATTATCGAGAGAGCCTTTTTCTCATCCGGTGTTGTTTCAAAAACAAGTTCATCGTGAACCTGCAGGAGCATCGAGGACTGCATGTCGTTGTCGTGCAGCTTTTTTGCCGTGAGGCTCATTGCACATTTAATGATGTCGGCTGCGGTTCCCTGAATAGGAGTGTTCATGGCTGCCCTTTCAGCTGCCATCCGAATGTTCCTGTTTTTGCTGCGCAGGTCAGAGATATATCTTCTGCGTCCGATCAACGTTGCAACGTACCCTTTTTCAGTTGCATCGTTGATGATTTTCTGGAGTGCTTCAAACAGCCCGGGATATTTCGATTTATACGTTTCAATGATGGTTTTGGCTTCCTTTTGGGTGATATTGAGCCTCTGGGCAAGGCCGTATGGCTGAATGCCGTAGAGGACACCGAAATTGACTTCTTTGGCTTTTCGCCTCATGTCGTCGGTTATGGTTTCCGTGTCGAAAATCGCTTTTGCCGTTGCTGCGTGGATATCTTCTCCCTGTTTGAATGCCGATATAAGGTGGGGATCTTGAGAGATTTCTGCCGCGATACGAAGCTCTATCTGCGAATAGTCGGCTGAAAGAAGATAATTGCTTTTTTCAGAGGGTATGAACGCCTTGCGGATTTCTTTACCTAATGCTGTACGGATCGGGATATTCTGCAAGTTGGGATTCGAGGAAGACAATCTGCCGGTAGCGGTAATGTGCTGGTTGAAAGAGGTGTGCAGCTTTCCGGTTTTTCGGCAAAGCATTCTGGGAAGCGCCTCGATGTAGGTGGTTTTGAGTTTCTGAAGACTGCGGTACTCCAGAACATCTTTTGCAACCGGATGGAGCAGCGATAGATCCTCGAGCACCCTCACATCGGTTGAGTAACCGGTTTTGGTTGTTTTTTTTGCCGGGAGGCCGAGAACATTGAACAGGATATTACCAAGCTGCTTGGGCGAATCGATGTTGAAGCTGACGTTGGCTGTTTCGTAGATTCTTTCTTTGAGGTCCTCGATCTGCCGGTTAACGATTTCTGCTGTTCGTTTCAATTGGCCGGTATCGAGGGAGATTCCTTTGAATTCCATCTCTGCGAGTACTTCGACGAGCGGAAACTCTATATCGTGGCACAGGTTGTAAAGTTCGGTATTTTTACCGAGAATTTTCTCCTGGGTTGCCTGGAGTCGAAGTGCGATGTCTGCGTCCTGACAGGCATAGGCGGTGAGTTTGTCGACAGGAACTTCATGGATGGGTATGGCTTTTTTCCCTGAGCCGGTCAACTCACTGTACGTTGTGGTACGGTATCCGAGATATCGATCGGCAAGATCGTCAAGGTTGTGTTTTTCCTCCGGATCGATGACATAACTTGCGAGCATGGTATCGAATCCGACTGGAGAAAGCCGTATTCCGTAGTTTTTAAGCACAAGCATATCGTACTTGAGATTTTGGCCATTTTTGACAATGGCCTGGTTTTCAAGCACTTCTTTGAGTATGTCGAGTACCATTTCGGGGCTCAGTCCTCCCGGAGTACAATAGATGAAGTATGCTTCTTGCGGTTTCCAGCTGACCGATATTCCCACAAGTTCGGCTTCGAGAGTATTCAGACTGGTTGTTTCGGTATCGATGGCGAAGCCTGTCAGTGCCGAGAGTTCTTTTTCAAGGTTACGCACTCCTTTTGCATCGCCAATGAGATGATAGGCTACATTTTCAGGCGTTGCAGTCTCAGGGTTCGGCAAGTCGGTGTTACCGTGTCGAGGGGGCTGGATGCCGGGGAAAATTTGTGGAATCCTTGCTGCCACGCTTTTCATTTCCAGTTCGTCAAGCAGATTGAAAAGTTTCGAGCCATCCGGTTCTTCACTTTCAAGGTCAAGCAGTGTCGTATCGAGGGGGAGATCCGTCCTGATCGTAACGAGATCCTCGATCAGTTTCCGCTGGGTTTCGAATTCTTCAAGGCTTTTGCGCGATTTCGGGGGAAGCTCGTCAAGATGGTTGAAAACGTTTTCGAGGCTGCCGTATGTATTGAGGAGTTTTGAGGCTGTTTTAGGACCGATTCCTTTTGCTCCCGGGATATTGTCCGAACTGTCGCCGGTTAGCGTCAGAAGATCGGTGAAACGTTCCGGTGAGACACCGAACTGCTCCATTATTTCTCCGGTGCCGAGAAGCATCAGCTCATTTTGTTTTTTGCCGGGTTTGAGAATTTTTACTCCGTCATGAACAAGCTGTGCAAGGTCTTTGTCAGGTGTAACGATATAAACGGTGCAGTCCTGCTCGAACTTTCTCGCTGCACTTCCTATGAGGTCATCGGCTTCATAGCCCGGTTGCTTGAGAACCGGAATCCGCATTGCTTCGACAAGCTTGAAAATCAGATCCAGCTGTGCGATGAGATCTTCTGGGGGGGCCGGACGGTTCGCCTTGTAAAGTTCGTAGAGTTCGTGCCGGAACGTTTTTTCCGCACTGTCGAAAGCGACGGCAAGGTAGTGCGGTTTGTAGGTTTCGTAGATTTTCAGCAATGTCACGAAAAACCCATATGTTGCACCTGTAGGAATGCCTTCCTTTGTCGTCATTCCGGTTCGTTGCAGCGCAAAGAAAGACCGGTAGACCAGCGCCATGCCATCGAGCAGAAAGAGGGACGGTTTGTCCCCGGTGCGTTCCGGCTGTTTTTTGTTCGATGCGATGCTCATATCGAATGTTAATTGACCGGTATTATTCAACGACGCCATAACTCCCCAGAACTTTAACCATTGTTGCAAATTCCCTGAGATGTGTCAGGGCATTGTGAATCGCGGGATCGCTCTCATGTCCGATGAAGTCCACATAAAAGAAGTACTCGAAAGCTTTCATTCTCGAAGGGCGGGATTCGATTTTAGTCATGTCGATATTCCTTAGCGCCAGTGTTGCCATCGCCCTGAACAGTGAACCCTGCTCGTTCGGCAGAGTGAATACGATCGAGGTTTTCTGTCTGGTTGTGTCCGGCTTGTTTTTAAGATCGAGGTCCGAGGTGTGTTCTTCGTGGGTGATGCAGAAAAAACGGGTGATGTTCCAGTCCTCGTCAGCGAGGTTCTCTCTGAATATTTTCAGGCCGTACAGTTCGCCCGCTCTTTTTGATGCAATGGCAAACTGAGCCGGATTACCTTCATCAGCGATGATTTGGGCACTGCCTGCGGTATCATACGCTACTTCAGGCGTGAGATTTTTATGAGCAGCGAAAAAGTTGCGGCACTGGGAAAGAGCCTGCGGGTGCGAGAGAACGTTACCGTCGGCATTGACGGATGCCGTCGGAAGACCGAGCAGGCAATGCTCAACCTTTACGAACGTTTCAGCAGCAATTCGGACAGGATGCTGCATCAGCAGATCGTAATTATGGTGAATGCTGCCTCCGAGAGAGTTTTCGATCGGAATGACCGCGCAAGAAACGTCTCTATGTTCAACAGCGTAGAAGGCCTTGTCGAACGTTTCGAAAGGAACCGGATCGCCGAAGCGTAGTGCGGCTATTTCACTGTATGCGCCGGGTTCTCCCTGGTATGCTACCAGCCGGTTTGTCATTATTTTTTCTTGTGATTAATTTTAGTAAGCTAAGCTTGATATGATACTACGGTGCCTTGAACTGTTTGCGTACCGGTTCGAAATACAACTTGATCCTTTTCGGTTTGGGCATTCAGCTTAGGTTAAAGAAAATAAATCTATTATCATAAACGGTTATTTTCCTGTTTTAATTAGCATGTATAATTATGTCTGGACACAGTAAATGGTCAACGATTAAAAGAAAGAAGGCCGCAACCGATCAGAAAAGAGGTAATTTGTTCACCAAGCTGGTGCGTGAGATTACCATTGCAGCGAAAACCGGCGGTGGAGATCCGGGAGGTAACCCGCGGCTGCGTCTTGCTATCGATACGGCAAAGGCCAATTCAATGCCTCATGAGAATATACAGCGAGCCATCAAGAAAGGTACCGGAGAGCTCGAGGGGGCTGTTTATGAAGAGATAACCTACGAGGGCTATGGCCCGGGCGGTATTGCTATCATCATAGAGACCGCTACGGATAATCGCAACAGGACTGTTGCCGACATCAGGCACGCCATAAATCGTCACAACGGTTCGCTTGGTGAAAACGGAAGCGTCAGCTGGATGTTTCAGAGAAAGGGCACTATTGACGTTACCAAGGCTGCGGTGAGTGAGGAGGCGCTCATGGAGGTGCTTCTCGATGCGGGTCTCGAGGAACTTGACAGTGATGATGAGAATTATTTCAACGTGATTGTCGATGTAAAGGATCTCGAAGCTGCGAAACAAGCGCTGGATCAGGCCGGTATTGCCTATGACAATGCGAAGATGGATATGATTCCTGATAATTTCGTTGAACCGGGACCTGATGAAACCGTCAAAGCCATGAAGCTTATCGATGCACTTGAAAACTGTGATGATGTTCAGGCGGTTTACAGTAATCTTGAGATCAGTGAGCAGGCAATGAACAGTCTTGACTCCTGAAAAAACGAGAGAGTGAACATTCAGCACTACTTGTCCGGGTTACTTGTTTTCTCGTTACGGCAAGGTATGCTTGAACAATCCCATAGTGTATGACTATGATGGTTATCGGGGTTGACCCCGGCAGTGTACGAACCGGTTACGGTATTGTCAGAGGTGAGGCAGACTCGTTTTCCCTCGTCGACTGCGGGATCATTCGGCTGAGTTCCAGGCAAAGTATCCCGGAACGGATAAAAATCATTTACGATGAACTCGAGGCACTTATTTCATCAAACAAGCCTGCAAGGTTGGCTCTCGAGACAGCGTATGTGAACCGCAATGCTCAGTCAGCTCTCAAGCTTGGACAGGTGAGAGGCGCAGTTGTAGCTCTTGCCATGAATAAAGGGGTTCAACTCCATGAGTACGCTCCTCGTGAAGTAAAGCAGATTCTTACCGGGAGGGGGGGGGCCAGCAAAGAGCAGGTTGCTTATATGGCGCGGCATTTTCTCAATATCTCCGATCCGATAAAGCCTCACGATATTTCCGATGCACTCGGGATCGCTCTATGTGACCTGTTGTGCGAGAGGAGGCCGGTACCGGGCCGAAATGGGAAAACAGGCTCCTCTTTGTCTAAAAGCAACTGGTCCGAGTTTGTAAAAGCGAATCCCGATCTGGTTTTATAAGATGTTTTAGCAATTTTGGATAAAAAGCTGTGAAAGGCCACATCATCAATCTGCCGAATTCTTTGAGTTTTCTCAGGATCCTGCTTATTCCTTTTTTTATCTATTACTTCGATAAAGGGGATATATGGATTGCGAACACAATACTGGTTATCGCGGTTTTAAGTGACTGGTTCGACGGTCAGACAGCCCGCTGGACAAACGAGGTGTCTGATATGGGCAAGATTCTTGATCCTCTTGCCGACAAGCTTTGTCTTGCAGCAGTGGCGGTTTACTTTATGGCAATCGGTGAACTGCCCGTGTGGTTCGTTGTTTTTGTCGTGATCAGGGATTTACTGATTTTCCTTGGGGCGGCATACGTAAAACATCATCACAAAGTCATTACAACGTCACTATGGCCTGGCAAGTGGGCGGTTGGTTTTGTTTCCATGATGTTTTTCACCATGGTCTGGCCTCATCCTTTTTTTGACCGATATCCCGTACAGGAGGTTTTTATGTACCTCTCGGTTGTAATGCTGTTTATTTCTTTTATACAGTACTGCCTGCGGTTTTACCGTATTCAGCAGGGGAGAGATTCCAGCCTCGAATCCTGATCCCCTGCATATGAAGGCTCTCTTCAGTTGTTTTTTTCCACGACAGTAGCCATGAGTGATGCTTCACAAACAAGGTCGCCGCGAACGTAAGCTTTCGCTTCGAACTGGCAGACACTGCGGCGCCGGCTTTTCATGATCGCTTCGATAACCAGAGTATCGCCCGGAATAACAGGTTTCCGGAACCGTGCTTTGTCGATGCCCATGAAATATACCTGCATGTCGTTGATGTTGTCGTTACCATTGAGCATCATGATGCCACCGGTCTGTGCCATGGCTTCGACAATCAGCACGCCGGGCATGATGGGATTTCCGGGGAAATGCCCCTGAAAAAATTGCTCATTCATCGTGACGTTCTTGACCGATACTATTTTTTCGTCCAGTTTGAATTCAACGATTTTATCGATCAGGAGAAAAGGGTATCGATGAGGGAGAATTTTCTGAATGGCATTGATATCGAAAATGACACCGGATTTTTTTTCGTGCTGAAACTTGCGGGCCAGTTTGTTTCGATCGGCATATTTTTTCAACTGTTTGACAAATTCGACATTTGAAGCGTGCCCGGGTCTTGCAGCAAGCACTTGCGCTTTTAAGGGCATGCCGAGCAATGCTATATCGCCGATAAGATCGAGCAGCTTATGGCGCGCAGGCTCGTTTTTAAAGTGCAGTTCTCGGTTATTGAGAATGCCGTTTTCCCCAAGGGTAAGTTGGGAGCTGTCTACACCGATTTTGTTGGCTAGCGTTTTCAATTCGCTATCGGATAATTTTTTATCCACGATAACGATTGCGTTATCGAGATCCCCCCCTCTGATGATTCCGATATTTGCAAGAGCTTCGACCTCACTGAGAAAACAGAATGTGCGACAGGGTGCGAAATCTTTCAGAAACTCGGTTTCGAGGTCGAAAAGTCCTGAATGCTGGGATCCAAGAGCCGGATTTTTATAGTCGACCATCACGGTGGTTCTGAAACTGTCAAGCGGCAGAGCTACAATGTCAACATTTTTTTCAGAATCATGATACTCTATCGTTTCATCGATGACCAGATAGTTTTTCGGTTCTTCCTGTTCGACAAGGCCTGCAGAAAAAAGAGCTTCGGCAAAGTGTATCGAACTGCCGTCCATGACAGGGGGTTCGGGACCGTCGATTTCGATCCGGCAGTTATCTATCTGCAGCCCGTAAAGAGCGGCGAGCACATGTTCGGTTGTATTTATCTTGTTGCCTTCGAATTCAATGGTTGTGCCTCTGCAGACATCAACGACATTATCGATTACCGCCGGTATTTCGGGGCAGTTTTCAATATCGGTTCTTACAAACCGGTAACCGTAATCTACAGGTGCAGGCTTGAAGGTTATCATGCAGTCCTGGCCGGTATGCAAGCCGGTACCTTGAAGAGATATTTCTTTTCCAAGTGTTCTTTGATGAATGAGCATTTCCTGACTGTTGATCCGGCCGAAAGTTTGAACCGGAAATGTGTGAACGAAATACAATGCCAAAAAACAGACATCCTGACAAGTTTCGTACTTCAGATGCCTGAGCATGACCCCTAAGATAACAAAGCTGTACAACCATTCAAATAATCGGGTGACAAGGCAGGGGGGTGGGCCCGTAGGCAAATGGATAATGGGTAATCGGGAATGGCGGGAAGTCATGCCGCACTCGATGCGGCATGCGTGGTGACGTTCATTGAAAGATGGATCCCCGGGTCGCGCTCCGCTTGCCCGAGGATGACATTTTCTATCTTCACCGTAGCACTCGTCACTCGTCACTCGTCACTCGTCACTCGTCACTCGTCACTCGTCACTCGTCACTCGTCACTCGTCACTCGTCACTCGTCACTCGTCACTCGTCACTCGTCACTCGTCACTCGTCACTCGTCACTCGTCACTCGTCACTCGTCACTCGTCACTCGTCACTCAGCACATCAAAGGTGTTCCTGAAAATATTTCTTCGCTTTTTCAAGAATGAGCGGATGGGTGACAGGGCTTCCGGCGACGATGCTGTGGTGTGCACTGACGTCGCTGTTACCGCTGAAGCTGGTGACAATTCCACCGGCTTCTCTTACAAGAAGCACTCCGGCGGAATAGTCCCAGGGAAAGAGCTTGTACTCCCAAAACGCGTCGAACCTGCCGCAGGCAGTGTAGGCAAGGTCTATCGCCGCAGAGCCCGCCCTTCGGATGCCGGCTGAATCATGAATGACATCTTTAAGCATCGAGACATATGACTCGAGATAATGGTATTCCTTGAAGGGGATACCGGTAGCGATGAGAAAGTGTTCGGGGTCGTTGCGCGTGGACACATGAATGGGGTTGCCGTTCAAACAGGCCCCTTTTCCTTTTTCTGCAGTGAAGAGTTCATCGAGAACGGGCTGGTAGACAACTCCGGTGACAAGATCGTTATGGCTGTCGCAAAGAGCGATGCTGATTGAGAAAACGGGAAAGGAGTGAATGAAGTTCAAGGTACCGTCGAGAGGGTCGACAATCCATTTTCTGCCGGAAGTGCCGTTTGCAGTACTGCCTTCCTCACACAACATGCTGTCATCCGGAAACGCTGAAGTAATAGCCGAAGCAATCCTTTCTTCGCAGGCGTTGTCGACTTCGGTGACGAAATCCTTGTAGTCCTTTGGGTGTATCTTTGTCAAATCGAGTTTACCAAATGTTTGAACGGCGATGCTGCCTGCTTCTTTTGCTGCGTTTATGGCTGTTTCAAGCTCTCTGCTCATGATACTATCATTACGAGTTTATTGGCTTGTCTTTTTTCAGGAATTGGCTGGATTCCCTCTCCGGCGCGTGACAATATACATTATGTCACGGCTATTGACGAATATCTTTGCCAGGGTGTTTTCGGGGGAATTCTCTTTTCTTCTGTTGAAACTTATTGCTCTATTTTATGCTTACATAGGGAAATACATTGATCGGCAGTATCCCAGAAGAACCAAACCAATACTCTTATGAATCTAAATCCGGTTGTACTCATTGCCTGTATCGGTCTTTGTTTGCTCATTGGTTTTGCAGGCAGCGCGTTTACCCCGCAATTGGGGGCGGAGTGGTATTATTCTGTGTTGAAGAAGCCATCATGGAATCCTCCTGATTGGCTTTTCGCTCCCGTATGGACGGTGCTTTTTATTCTTATGGGCGTGTCTCTTTTCCTGGTTATCAAGGATGGGCTCGATAAACCGGGGGTAGTGGCTGCGCTGATTGTTTTCTTCGTTCAACTTTACCTGAATTTCGCATGGTCGGCGGTGTTTTTCGGTTTGCAGTCACCTTTTGGGGGGTTTTTGGAGATTGTCGCTCTCTGGTTGTCGATAGTGCTGACGATCATACTCTTTGGTGTTATTTCCACAACCGCAGCCTATCTTCTGATTCCCTACTTGCTGTGGGTTAGCTTTGCATCGTACCTTACGTTCACGATCTGGAATTTGAACCTGTAACGCTCTTCTGTTCCGGTCATTGGAAAAAGGCTGTGAGATGAATGGAAAACGCAACGCTGGTGCTATAGCCGCATGGTTGGTACTATTGATACTGGCCATGCCGGCGTTCATTGCCGCTGAAAGCGGGGCATCTGTTTTTCATGGTAATACAGCGAGCAAAGTTTTTCACCGGGTCGGCTGCCGCCACTACAACTGCTCGAAATGCACAGCGGTATTCCACACAAGGCAGAGTGCTGTTGAAGCGGGCTACAGGCCCTGTAAGGTCTGCAAACCTTAGGGCGCCGCTCAAAACAGATCTTTTGCCCAACCTCTGCGTTCTGTTCACACTTCCGATGCTCACGTATTTAAACATACGCTCCGCTTCGGCTTGTGAACACGCCTTGATCTTGAACAAAATATCCATTTTGAGCGGTGCCCAACGCAGTAATGATGACGCTCGCGATAATGAAAAGAGGAGCCTTTTTTTAAAGGATCTTTTTCTTCATTCTGTGTTATAGATCCTATGGGACTTATAGGACCTATACGTTGTAACAGCTCAGCAACTCAACAATTCCATCGGGATTAAAAAACATTCTCTCCTTTCGGCAGAATCCCGTAACGGTCGATGAAATCTTTTTTCAACACGTCCATCATCGTTACATCACACCGCTTGCCATTGCGGTACACAAGCTCGCGCATTGTTCCCCGGTTCGTGAAACAACAGTCTTCATAAAGGCCTATCGCTTGCTTATTGTGTGATTCTACCATAAGTGCGATGACATGAAGGTCGATAACGTTGAATGCGAAGTCAAGAAGGGTCAGCATGGTGTCCTTGCCGTATCCTTTTCCTCTCAGTGAGGGTTTAAAAATACAGAAGGACCCGATAAACGCATGCCGGCTTACCCAGCTTATCGATTCAAGGTTTACGATGCCGATAAGTTCCTTGCTGGTACAACATTCCTCTATACCGAAGAAAAATTCGCTCCGTTCCCTGAAGCTTTTGTCTTTTACCCGGACAAGTTCTGTCAGGTCATCCTTCGAAGAGGGTAAGGGTGAGGGAAGGTATTGGCGGAGTTCGTAGTTGTTCCAGTGTGAAAAAATAATATCCGCATCATTTCCCTCGAGCCGGCGCAGCCGTATATATTTTCCACTGAACATGGGTACAGGTTCCGTGTTTTTGGTTATCGCAAGGTTGCGAGGTTATCAACTGCTGTTTTTCCGGCTGCTTTCAAGCGCTCCCGGATTTGAGGACGGTCGGTGTTTCCTGCCCCGATGGAAATGTAATATTCATCAATAAGGATATAGAGTCCTCCGGTTGCAATAAATGCTTCATCTCCAAATCCTTCAAGGTCGGTTCTTCCTTCGCTCTGGGCTTCTCTGATGGAGTGGAAGATAGCTGAAGGTGGGATACCGTCGGGTTTCATGAACGCTTTTTGGGTAAGCATTACCTGGAGAAATGACTCGGAGGTTTCGTCGGCGGGGTTATACATGCAGAGTTTCATACCTACGACCTTTTGTTCACTCTTTTCGGCTGCTTTGACGGGTTCACCAAGTAGCGATTCCGCATCGGATTTCGTGATGAGCTCACAGGGTTCGATAAGCGTTTGCCGTTGTGTCTGTGACAATGTTTTTTCCGGTTCTGTTTCCCCTTTATCAGCAGAACATCCGGAGAATGCGAAGCTGAAGCCGAAGAAGAGCACAATGATGCAGAGACGGTGTTTCATGAGAGGGGTGTTTTGTTTTCATGTGCTATAAGAAAATATAAAAAAAGAGGCTGTCTCAGAAACAAAACCGAGACGGCCTCATGATTGTCAGTCAACATCCAATTCCACGAACGGTGAAAGAGAGGTTCGGATTTCACCGGAATACGGCATCAAAACTTCTGAAGTCATGACCGCCCTGTATAATGTTATTTGTTTATTATACCGAGTGATCCGGCAGCCAATCTTCCTCAAAGTCATGCCGCCCTCGATGTGGCATCCATTCCTCCCCAAAGTCATGCCGCACTTGATGCGGCATCCATGGAGACTTTCAGAAGAAGATGGATCCACGGGTCAAGCCCGAGGATGACTGGAAAAGAGAAGTCATGCCGCACTCGATGCGGCATCCATGGAGAACCGGAGGAATGCTCATGGATCCCCGGGTTGCGCTTCGTTTGCCCGAGGATGACAGGGAGAGGAGAGCCATGCTGGAAAATGGCTGGGCGAAAGGAGTCAAGCTGGACGTGAAGTGGCATCCATGAAGGCTTTCAGAAGAAGATGGATCCCCGGTTCAAGCCCGAAGATGACTGGAAAAGAGAAGTCATGCCGCACGTGATGCGGCATCCATGGTGAAAAACAGGGACGCTCATGGATCCCCAGGTCGCGCTTCGCTTGCCCGGGGATGACCGGGAGAGGAGGGCCATGCTGGAGAATGGCTGGGCGAAAGGAGTCAAGCTGGACGTGAAGTGGCATCCATGGAGACTTTCAGAAGAAGATGGATCCCCGGGTCAAGCCCGAGGATGACTGGAAAAGAGAAGTCATGCCGCACGTGATGCGGCATCCATGGTGAAAAACAGGAATGCTCATGGATCCCCGGGTCGCGCTTCGTTTGCCCGAGGATGACAGGGAGAGGTGCCCGGAGATGACAGGGAGAGGAGGGCCATGCTGACCTGTGAAATAGAGGCTTTGAAAACGAGTGCCTGCTCAAAATACAAGAGGCTGCCCTTTTGGGGCAGCCTCGTATTTTCGAATTGAAGACAAAAGAGCTTGTCAGTCTTCTTCCTCCTGTTCTCGGAGTTGCTCCAGCACTCCGAAATCTTCGAGCGTTGTGACATCACCCTTGATTTCTTTTGTCGAAGCAAGCTCGCGGAGCAAGCGCCGCATGATCTTGCCGCTCCTTGTTTTAGGTAACCCTTTTGCCCACCGTATTTCATCGGGTTTGGCGATAGGGCCGATTTCTCTGGAAACATGGTTGCGGAGATCTTCGCGGAGTTTCATGTCTCCTTCGTATTCGTCCTTGAGCGTGACGAATGCAATGAGTGCGTTACCCTTGATTTCGTCAGGACGGCTTACGACTGCCGCTTCGGCAACAGCTTCATGGGCTACCAGGGCGCTCTCCACCTCACTGGTGCCGAGGCGATGTCCTGAAACGTTGACGACGTCATCGACTCGTCCCATGATCCAGATGTAACCGTCTTCATCCTTGCGGGCGCCGTCACCGGTAAAGTACATATCCTTGAACTCCGACCAGTAGGTTTCTTCATAGCGTTTGTTGTCACCGTAAATGGTGCGAAGCATCGATGGCCAGGGTTTTTTGATGACCAGGTAACCACCTTCGTTGGGTTTGCAGGATGAACCGTCTTTGCGGACGACATCGACCATGATTCCCGGAAGTGGTCTTGTCGCCGTACCCGGTTTGGTCGGGGTTGCGCCGGGAAGAGGTGAAACAAGTATACCGCCTGTTTCCGTTTGCCACCACGTGTCGACTATCGGACATTTTTCTTTGCCGATCACCGTGTGGTACCACATCCAGGCTTTCGGGTTGATCGGTTCGCCTACCGTGCCGAGTAGCCGCAGCGAACTCAGGTCATGTTTGGTGACCCACTCGTCTCCTGCCCGGATAAATGCACGAATTGCGGTTGGTGCGGTATACAGTATCGTTATTTTGTGACGGTTGACGATATCCCAAAAACGATCCCACTGCGGATAGTTCGGAGCACCTTCGTACATCATGATGGTAGCCCCGTTCAGCAAAGGACCGTAAACCAGGTAGCTGTGCCCTGTGATCCAGCCCACATCGGCGGTACACCAGTAGATGTCGTCGTCCTTGATGTCGAAAACATATTTGAAGGAATTTGCGGCATGGACCATGTAGCCGCCTGTGGTATGGAGGATTCCTTTCGGTTTGCCTGTCGAGCCGCTTGTGTAGAGAATGAAAAGAGGGTGTTCGGCATCTACAAAATCGGGGTCGTTATGGTCGAGAGCGAGCCCCATGAGATCATGCCACCAGTGGTCCATACCATCATGCATGTGCACGTCTTCATTGGTGACTTTGAGAACGATGACGCTACGAACCGAAGGAGTATCGACTATTGCTTCGTCGACAATTCCCTTGAGGTTGATGGTTTTGCCTCGCCGTTTTGTTCCGTCCGCGCAGATAATGAGTTTCGCTCTCGAATCATTTACCCTTTCGGTAATGGCGTGAGCGGAGAAACCGGCAAAAATAACGTTATGAACTGCACCAACGCGCGCACAGGCGAGAACTGCAATGGCCAGTTCCGGAACCATGCCCATATAGATGGCGACCCTGTCACCGGGTTTGATGCCGGCTATTTTCAAAACATTGGCAAACTTGCTGACCTGACGGTGCAACTCTCCATAGGTGAGGACGCGCTGTTCGCCTTCTTCACCTTCCCAGATGATCGCTGCCTTGTTTTTCCGCCAGCTTTTTACGTGCCGGTCGACGGCGTTGTAACAGATGTTTGTAGTACCGCCGTTGAACCACTTTGCGTAAGGAGATTCCCACTCAAGGACGCTGTCCCATTTTTTGTCCCAGTAAAAGCTTTCGGCTATCCCTTCCCAGTATTGTTCAGGATCTTCAGCGGCTTCAGCATAGAGCTTTTCATATTCCTCCATCGAGGAGATGTGGGCTTTTTCTGAAAAATCGGGAGGAGGGGAAAATTTTCTTTTTTCCGACAAAACTGAACTGATTGACTCTTGATCGGCTGTTTTTTGACTTGATTTTTTTCGTTCCTTAGCCATTATACCAGATTTTAAGTTGACAAAAAGGGATTATCCCCCTCACATGTATGAAAAGCGCGAATTGGGTATTTGGGAAAGGGCATGGAGCTCCGGCTGGTAAAAAAGCGAGATAGTGTTTGCTTCAAAACGGTTTTTCCCGAGATGTATTTACTTAACAACTTAACAGGAATATATTCGTGCAGAAAACCAAAAAAAACATTATACAAAAAAAAGCAGTGTGCAGGCAAGTCGATTGTTGTTTTCGTTGAATCGTTTCTCCGATCATGGAGATGGAAGCGGTTTCAATGAAGCGTTTTGATGATCATGTACACGATACCGAGAATTTTCTTCTCATCATGCGGATTTTCCATTGAGATTTCCTGACCGGTGTCATCGGTCAACAGGATGTTTTTCTCATTACGGTGTGCTTGGGCAAGGAATTGGCGGTTATCGCTCGACAGTAAGACAAGTTCCTGGTCTTTCAGCTCGATTTCAGGTGCTGCTATCACGATATTTCCCTTTGTGATCCGGGGAGGGAGATCTTTTGTGCAGTAGAACGCAAGAGAGTTGTTGTATTTGACAAGTGTGACCGGGAGTGTTATGTATTCCTGCTTTTCCTTGCCACCAAGTGGGATTCGGACGATGTCCTGAAATCCGTATTTTATCGGGTATTCCTGGACAAGTCCCAAAAGATGGTTTACACGTCGTTCCAGAATATCGAGCCGCTCTGTTCCATCTGACGCACCCTCTTCTCCGATCAAATAGTTGAGGTTCAATTCGGGATATGTCCGCTTTAGCGATTTTATGAGCTTGTACCCGGGCTCCTTTTCTCCCCGTTCCACTTCGCTGATAAAACTTTTCGATATACCGAGCTTATCTGCAAGACTTTGAAGCGTAAGATGTTCTGACTTACGGATGTGCTTTAAGCATTTCCCGAAATGGGTGCTTTTATCCGCCATGATGAATTTTTTTTGTATATTTCCGCTGTAGCGGAAAATGGTTAACAGTAGGAAACAGAAATAAAGAAAAATAAACCGAAAAATATGGAAGGACAAGAAGTAAGGATCGATCATCGAAAACTTCCTTGGAAAGGGATATGGAAAGCTATTGCCGAAAAAGAATCAGTCCGGAGGGGAAAAAAGGTTTCACCTGAAGCTGTACGGATGGGGGTTCAGGGGAAGAGCGAGTACTATCTTCAATTGTATCATCAGGAAATACAGAAACGCAAGGCTTATCTGCATTGTAATGAGAGGGATATCTAAGGGTCCCGGTCTTAAAGCAACAAACGAAAACGTGCTCCCATGTTTCCTGGTAATACAAGTGATTCCGATAAGAGCGGCAGGAAAAGGTTCGCGGAAGTGGATGTATTGAAGGATATGCTGAACGAAAAAGACAGGCAGATACGACTCCTGCACCAAAAACTGAAGCAGTCCGACGAGTATGGAAGAAATCTCAGCGATTTGCTCCGGGAATTGGTCCGACTGCTTGCAATTATTGAACAGTAGCTGTAGTTACCGGCTGTTGCTCTTTTTTTTCTTTATTTCGGTTTGACGACGAAATTGATCAGCCTGTCGGGAACGACAATTTCTTTGACTACGGTCATTCCCTGGAGAAACTTCTGAACTGTTTTATCGTTTTGAGCTTTTTCAAGCAGAACTTCTTTCGATGATTTTGCCGGTGCGGTTACCGTTCCCCTGAGTTTTCCGTTAACCTGTACTGCGATGGTGACTTCGTCATCAGCAGCAAGAGCTGGGTCGAAAGCCGGCCAGGCGGCAGTGGTTATCGACGATGTATGACCGATGGCTTCCCAGAGCTCTTCACAAATGTGGGGTGCATAGGGGGAAAGCAGTAAAAGAAGTTTTTCTACAGCTTCTCTGCTTCTGCATTCCGCTTTATGAAGTTCATTGACAAAGACCATCATTTCGGCGATTGCCGTATTGAATTTCAGTTGCCCTGTATCTCCGGTTACCTTTTTTATTGTCTTGTGCATAGTTCTCACAAGGTTTTGCGAAAGGGGAGTGTCAGTTATGCTGACAGGGCTTTCCGGTTCTGGAAAGACCAAGCGCCATACTCTTGCGAGAAAACGGCTTACACCTTCGATACCATGAGTGTTCCAGGGTTTAACCTGTTCAAGCGGTCCGAGAAACATCTCATAAAGGCGTATCGCGTCTGCACCGTATGCGCTCAGGACGTGGTCGGCCGGAATGACGTTGCCTCGGGATTTGGACATCTTTTCATTGTCTTCGCCGAGAATCATGCCCTGATTGAACAGTTTTTGGAACGGCTCTTTGGTCGAAACCACTCCGAGATCATAGAGCACCTTGTGCCAGAATCGGGCGTAGAGGAGGTGCAATACGGCATGCTCCGCACCGCCTACATAAAGGTCCACGTTCATCCAGTACTGTTCTTTTTTCCGGTCGACCAGGGCTTTGGTGTTTCTGGGATCGATGAAACGCAGATAGTACCAGCAACTGCCAGCCCATTGCGGCATGGTGTTGGTTTCACGTCTGAATGTGCCGTGTTCATCGGTTCCGTGGAGCCATTCGGAAATATTGGCGAGGGGTGATTCCCCGGTTGTTGTCGGCTGATAAGCTTGTACGTCGGGCAAGGTGAGCGGAAGATCGGTTTCAGGGCGCAGTGCGCCATCTTCATAGTGTTTGACCGGTATTGGTTCACCCCAGTACCGTTGCCGGCTGAAGATCCAGTCACGGAGTTTGTAGTTGACCGTTCTTTTTCCCTTTACTTTTTTTTCGAGCCAATCGGCCATGACATCGAAAGCGTTTTCGAAGGTCAGGTCGTCGAGACTGATTTCGTCGTTCGAAGAGTTGACGCAGACACTGCCTTTTTCTTCGAAAACCGCTTCCTGGACGTCGTGGGGGCTTTTGATGACCTCGATGATCGGGAGACCGAATTTTTTGGCAAACTCCCAGTCGCGTCCGTCATGAGCCGGTACCGACATGATCGCTCCTGTGCCATAGCTGGTGAGGACGAAGTCCGATATCCAGACAGGCAAGGCTTGTCCGTTTGCCGGATTGACGGCATACGAGCCGGTAAAAACGCCGGTTTTTTCTTTCTGCAGTCCGGTTCGCTCGAGCTCTGTTTTCAATTTCGCCTGCTCGATATATGCTTTCACTTCCACAAGTTGCTGAGCAGTTGCAAGCTTTTCAGCCATCGGATGCTCCGGCGAAATCACAACATAGGTTGCTCCGAAAAGGGTGTCGGGCCGGGTGGTATAGACCCTGATGGTGGTTTTGTGGCAGGGGAGTTCGAAATCGATTTCAACACCTTCCGATCGTCCGATCCAGTTGCGCTGCATCTGCTTGACGTTTTCAGGCCAGTCAACATCATCGAGGTCTTCGAGCAGTTGTTCTGCATAAGCGGTTATTTTCAGAATCCACTGGCGCAGGGGTTTCCGAACTACGGTATAGCCGTCGGCGATTTTCTCATCGACTTCCTCATTCGCGAGGACAGTTTTGAGTTCTTCGCACCAGTTTACATCAACCTCGGTTGTATAAGCCAGTCCACGGTCGAGCATCTGAAGGAAAATCCACTGTGTCCAGGTATAGTATTCCGGGTCGGTCGTGTTGATTTCACGGCTCCAATCGTAGGAAAAACCCATACGCTGCAGTGTTTCCTTGAAGCTCGCGACATTCTTTTCAGTGATGACTTTCGGGTGAGTACCGGTTTTAATCGCGAATTGCTCGGCAGGAAGTCCGAATGCATCCCATCCCATAGGGTGCAGAACGTTGTGTCCCTGGCTGCGTTTAAAGCGGGCAATGATATCCGTTGCTGTATACCCTTCAAGATGTCCGACGTGGAGTCCGGAGCCGCTCGGGTACGGAAACATGTCCAGGACATAATACTTGGGTTTGCCATCTGAGTTTTCGGTACGGAAGGTCTGGTGCTTGTCCCAGTATGCCTGCCATTTTTTCTCTATTGTTTGAAAGTCGTAACGCATGCTTTTTTTCGGATATGTTTGTGCTTCCTGCAGATCTGGTCAAAGAAAAGAAAATCACACGAAAATGAAAAAGCCGCAGGATGCTTTTTCGGGCAGAAAAAAAGCTGTGCACCAGATGTTGCACAGCTTTAGGTTTCCTGTTGCCCGCTGTTTCCTGCAGAGGGCCGACTGTTTTACTCTCCCTGTGCCGGTGACCCGTTTTCGGATTCTGGTGGAACGTCAAGCAGTGCTTTCATGGATAGTGCATAACGTGTCTTGCCTGTTCTGGGATCCTTACGGATGTCGATCAGCTTGACTTTTATACGGTCTCCGGGTTTCAGATAGTCACTCACTTTCGAGACTCTTTCTTTTGCAATTTCAGAGATGTGGACAAGTCCATCGGTTTTCGGGAGGAATTCGACAAACGCGCCCAGTTCTTCTCGTATGTCGCGGACCTTGCCGGAATAAACCAGGCCGACTTCCGGTTTCGAGATCAGCGTTTTGATCGTTTCTATCGCCGCAGATGCACCTTCTCCGCTCGGTGCGGCAATGGTAACCGTACCGTCGTCTTCCACATTGATTTCCGCGCCTGTTTCTTCCGTTATGCTTCTGATCGTTTCGCCACCCTTGCCGATGATCATGCCGATCGCATCTACCGGTACCTGGATAGTCGAAAGGCGCGGTGCATATCTGCCGATTTCCTCTCTCGGGTCGGAAATTGCATCGGTCATCTTTTCGAGGATATGCAAGCGTCCTTTTTTAGACTGCTCGAGGGCTTGTTCAAGAATATGATAATCAAGACCGTCGATCTTGATATCCATCTGGCATGCCGTGATACCGTCTCTGGTTCCGGCCACCTTGAAGTCCATATCTCCAAGATGATCTTCGTTACCGAGAATATCGGAGAGAACCGCGTATCGTTCACCTTCTTTGATAAGCCCCATGGCAATACCCGATACCGGTTTCGTGAGAGGCACGCCGCCATCCATTGCAGCAAGAGTTCCTCCGCATACGGACGCCATGGATGAAGAGCCGTTCGATTCGAGAATGTCGGATACGATACGAATGGTGTAAGGGAATTCTGCATCGGAAGGTGCCACTTTTTTGACAGCTCTTTCTGCAAGGTTTCCATGGCCGATCTCACGGCGTCCTACACCTCCTACACGTCCGGTTTCACCAACTGAGAAGGGAGGAAAATTATAGTGCAGCATGAACCGCTTTTCGGTATCGTCGATAAGGGTGTCGATCATCTGAGCGTCTTTTTTCGTGCCCAGCGTCAGCGTGACGAGCGCCTGGGTTTCGCCTCTGGTGAAGAGCGCCGAACCATGAGCCCTGGGGATAAGACCGAGTTCGATACTGATGGGTCTGACCTCTTCGAGTGTTCTGCCGTCAAGACGCTTGGCGTCATCGAGAATCATGTGGCGCATCACTTTTTTCTCGATATCATGAATATGACCCGAAATAATCTGTTCATTGAGATAAAGAGCCTTTGCAGGATCGGCGGCGATATCATCGGCAGAGATTTCTTCCTTGTAACGGGCGAGGATTTTTTGCGTTACGGACTTGTATATCTCCGAAGTTTTTTCTGCGCGCTCCTCTTTAGCGAGAGGCATATAAGCAAGTTCTTTCAGGGAAACCGCACACAGTTCTGCGATGCTTTCCTGTAAGTCCTCCGGGGCTGCAATCGGGAGGAACGATCGTTTTGGTTTTGCTACTTCTGCGGCGATTTCGTCCTGCAAGGAACAGATTTTTTTGATGGCTTCATGTCCAAAACGGATTGCGTCGAGCATTTCAGCTTCGGATATCTCGTCCATTTCGCCTTCAAGCATACAGATTGTACCGGCTGTACCCCCAATGCTGATATCGATGTCGCTTCTTGACAGTTCGTTGATATTCGGGTTGATGATAAACTCACCGTTGATCCTGCCGACACGAACTTCCGACATGGAGTTTGAAAACGGAATATCGGAAACCATGATGGCAGCAGAGGCGGCAATGCCTCCAAGTACATCGGCATCGTTAAGCTGGTCGGAGGAGATAACCGAGATGATGATTTGTGTGTCTTGATAATAACCGTCTGGGAAAAGCGGGCGAAGAGCGCGGTCGATGAGGCGGGCGGAGAGGATCTCTTTTTCAGAAGGCCTGCCTTCACGTTTTATGAACCCCCCCGGGAACTTTCCGGCTGCGGAATATTTTTCACGATACTCGACCTGAAGAGGAAAGAAATCCTGATTCGGTGGGGGAGGAGTTTTACTGGAAACCACGGTTGCAAGAACCATGGTGTCGCCCATACTTGCGACAACGGCCCCATCGGCCTGTTTCGCCATTTTGCCGGTTTCAATGGTGATAGTTTTTCCGCCTTCCAGATCGATTGCTTTGCGTATAAACATGGAATGATCATCAGTTGTTAGTGGATATAAAAAGCAGGTTGTCACGTCGGATTTTTCGGGCCGGTACACAACGTCGATAAGCGATTAAATTAACAATCTTTCAATATACGATATTCTTAGAACATTAGTTGAGGGTTAATTATTTCTGCCATTATACTCCAATTCGGTTTGAGCGGTTGCCGGGCAGTTAGACAAGTCTGAAAAGTAATGAATGGTTGCATGTTCATGTGTCTTGTGCGGCGCTTTGTTCAAGAGGCTCGAGTATGCTGTTATCTATAAGTCTCGTCGAGCCTATCCAGACCGCGAGGAGGAGGCGATGGTGTGCATTCGGGCGCAGTGTGCCTGTTTCAGCAAAAGTATCCGCATCTACAATGCCGGTATAGTCGATCGTTGCATCGGGGGCCGAACCGATGACGGCGGCAACTTCTTCGAGAATTTTTTCCGTTTCGGTCATTCCCTGTGCTACGAGTTCTTTGGCGCGGAGGATCCCCTGATAGAGAACAGTCGCCTGCTGACGTTCCTGTGAAGAAAGGTAGATGTTCCGCGAGCTTGTTGCCAGTCCGTCTTCATTTCGAACGACAGGTGCTTCGATAATTGTCGTCCCGAGGTTGAAATCCCTGACCATGCGTTTGATGACCGCAAGCTGCTGGGCATCTTTTTCTCCGAAGATGGCGAGATGGGCTTTGGAAATCATCAGCAGTTTCAACACAACGGTGGCCATACCGTTGAAATGGCCGGGTCTTTTCTCACCTTCGAACCGGTTCGTGATATCCCCCGTATTGACCTGTGTCTGGAAGCCTTCCGTATACATCGATTCCACGTCCGGAGCAAACAGGTAATCGACGCCAGCGGCTTTTGCCATGGCTGCATCTTTTTCAAAGGGTCTGGGGTAACGGTGAAAGTCTTCATCGGGGCCGAACTGGCGCGGATTGACGAAGATGGTGAGAATCACCGTGCCGGCATTCTCCTTGGCGATCTTCAGGAGGCTCAGGTGGCCTTCGTGCAGAGCGCCCATAGTCATGACAACAGCTATAAGCTGATGTTTCAGTCGTAGACTTTCAGCGGTTTTCTGCATGTAGGCCGGATCATTGATTATCTGCATGTTTTTTTGAGTTTATTGAGATAAAATGAGTGGTGCGTTTCCTTTTTTCAGGGTTCACGGCCGGTATCACCATAATCGATACCGTACTTATTTGCCTTTTCATTTTGCTTTCGGATAAACAACTGCAACGAACTCTCCTTTTGCTTTCTCGCCCGTGAAACGTTCAATCATTTCCGAAGGAGTTCCACAGAGATATTCCTCGTGCAGCTTGGTTACCTCTCGTGCAATGAAGACCTGTGAACCTGAAAAATAAGTATCGATTTCTCTCAGAAGTTTCATGATACGGTGCGGAGATTCATAAAACACTATTGTGCTGTCGATGGAGGCAAGAAATTCCAGTTTGCTTTTCCGTCCTTTTTTGTGCGGCAAGAACCCGGCAAAGAAAAAGTTGTGTACCGGCAGGGGACAAACTGAAAGAGCTGCCGTTACGGCACTTGGGCCTGGTACCGGAATAACCTTTGCAGGTAATTCATACGCTCTGCGAACCAGCGCAAAGCCAGGATCGCTGATCGCAGGCGTACCGGCATCGGTAATGACGGCGACATCAAGGCAGTTCTCAAGCAGAGTAAGAATGCTTGCGATCGCTTTTGCTTCGTTGAATGCGTGGTAGCTGATGAGTTTTTTCCCGCTGATGCCGATATGGCGCAACAGTATCGATGCCCGCCGTGTGTCTTCACATGCGATGGAATCGACAGATTTCAGGGTGTTGATCGCCCGCAGGGTAATATCTTCGAGATTGCCGAGGGGTGTAGCTACGATGTAGAGTGTACCGATGTCATCCATAAGGGCTATAACTGCCGTGATTTGTTTGACTATAGTGCAGTGTATCTATATACATAGTAATTTTTTATAGACCCATCTAAAATGTAATATTCATAGAGGCGCGTTCGGGAGAACGAAACCGAAACAATACGTATATTACATCTTTTTCTCATACGGGTGATAAAGAGTGTTTTTCAGGGGTAAAACAACGTTGTAAAGGACGGGTGGTGTTTTCCGTGTTGCTACAGTTTAATGAACCTTCAGGAAAACGCTGCCAGGAATGTAAAGGCCACCTCTATTTATTGTCATGAGCGGTGTCAAATGCGAAGCGAACAAAGCGCGGAAAACGGGGGTGCGCCGACGAGTCGGGACATGAGGATTTCGATCCCGACAGGTCGGGATCAACGATGCAGTTGAAGCGCGGAATAAAAAAATTGAGGTGTTCTTAATAGATGCTTTCATGGACTGAACCATGCCAGAGGATAAAGCGAAAATAGTATTGCCTGTACATATCAATGCTCCGGTTGAAAAAGTATTCCCGCTTTGCTGTCCGGTGGAAGAGTATCGGTGGATACCGGGTTGGAAATGTCATCTGATTCATTGTCCAAATGATAAGGTGGAATTGGGAACGGTTTTTAGCGAGGTTTCATCTGCGCCATTCCTGCTAAGCAGTTTCAAGGGAAAAACCACCTGGACAGCAATTCTGCACGATCCTGCTCATTACAAGCTTCATTTCAGGCTGGACAATAAAAAATCATCATCACTGTATAAAATCGAATTGCAGGATGATGGCAGGGGAGGAACTGCAGGAAACCTGGATTTTACCTGTAATGCGATTAATGAGAAGGATACCGGCTATAACGGAAAAAATACGGCAAAAAAGATCCTTGTAATGCTGTCAACTATCAGCACCATGTTACAACATTACTGTGAGGCCGGTAATATGTTAACTTTCAAAGAGTTACAAAAAATCGTCTTGTCGGAATCCAGGCTGTCAACCATGGATAAAGTACGTATAGGGCTTAATCGTATGGTTGTTTTGGCCATGCATCAATGAACCAAAATATTTTGTGAATACGTTATAGCTAAACAGTTGAGCAGTATGTTACGTGCTGAATGATAAACCGTTGGAAGAAAGGATATGGAAAATCAGGACGCTTACCAGAGGGCTAAAAAAAGGGTAAAGGCAAAGTTGGGATTTTACATTCATTTGGCAGTCTACATGTTTGTCAATACGGCAGTCATAGTTATCAATTTAAGTACCTCTCCCGAATATTTCTGGTTCATTTGGCCCCTACTTGGATGGGGGATCGGTTTGTTTTTTCATGGAATGGATGTCTTCGTTTTTTCTGGAGACTCATCCGTCATGGAAAAAATGATTGAAAAAGAAATGAAGAAGGAGACTTCGGGGGAGCAGTGAAAGAAATCTTTTGTTTCCGGCTTTGTCTTTTTTGAGGAAAGATTGTCATGAATTTTACAGGTAGGGTGTTCTTTGGGGGAGGATGAATATGGCAAGTGTGACTTCCAGGCAGGTCATGAAAAACGGGATGCCATACGAAATATGCCTTTGTATTGACCCGGAAACAAAGCACACTGCTGAATTCTTGAAGGACCAGATAACCAGTGCAATAAAAAGTATGTCATCCCGGTCACGCTGGCTACGCTTTGCTTCGCCTCTAAACAGGCTTTCCGACAAGCAACTCGATTACCTGACGAACCTTGATGGTAAAAACAGAATGGCGTGGTGCGCGTTGATACATGAAAAGAACCAGGAAAAGGGAATAGGATTATCCCGGTACGTCAAGCTGACGGAAGAAAATAATGTTGCTGAATTCGCTGTAACGGTGGTGGATGAGTTCCAGGGTCAGGGTGTTGGTTACGCGTTGCTAAAAAAACTGATCGGGTCGGCGATGGATAACGGCATTACTATATTAAGGGGTTATTTGCACCCGGATAACAAGCGAATGCTTGCCTTGTGCAAGCGCTTGAGTGCTTCCATCAGTATCGAGAATACAGTATGTATAAAAGCTGATATACCAGTGTCCGGCGACTAGCGTTAATCATAGGGCGGATTGCCTCAAGATGTTTTTATTTTTGAACAATTAACCACGGCTAACGCGGAGTCAGGAAGTTTCAAAAAGCTGAATGATGTTCCGTTTTTTGGGCCTTCTGCGAACCGCGTTATGCATAAAAAAAGAACAATATGAAAGAAACATTGAAGCCTGGTATCAAATACGAACACAAATTTGTCGTTCCAACGTCTAAAACCGTGCCGTCGCTCTACCCCGAGTCGGAAGAGTTCACAGCAATGCCGGAAGTATTTGCCACCGGATTTCTGGTGGGTTTCCTTGAGTGGAGTTGCATCAAGGCCATTAACCCACATCTTGACTGGCCGAGAGAGCAAACTGTCGGGACGCATATTGACGTCAGCCATGAAGCCGCTACGCCACCCGGTCTTGAAGTCACGGCGGCTGTCGAACTCATGGAAGTTGATGGAAGAAAACTTGTTTTCTCGGTCGAAGCTCACGACGGTGTTGATCTGATTTCAAAAGGACGCCATGAGCGTTTTGTCATCAACAAAGAAAAATTCGATGCCAAGGTAAGGGAAAAAGGCATGCATAATGAGTAGTGTGGCGGACATTCCCATCAATAAACATCTTGGGATAACGTATAGAGAAGGGACGCAGTCTCTCCATTTGCCTGACGATTGCCGCATCCGCAATTATTTTGGTGGCGTGAGTTTCTGCGCCCAGTTCACCCTGGCCGAAGCAGCATCCGCTCAGTATCTTTTCGATAGGTTGGGAATGGATCTCGAAACCGACATACCGACGTTGAGAAATGCTGTTACGAAATTCCACAAACCAACCGAGGGTGAGTCGGTCGCCAAGCTGATTTCTCTGGAGCATCTTTTTGGGGAATTTCAGCGGATTCTCGATGACCGTCGCAAAATCGTCACGACTGCTCATGTCGTAGTTGTTTCGGAAGCTGGGGTGAAGGCTCTCGAAGCTGAGTTCACGTGGCTGGTGCTGAGGAAAGAAAACCTGTAGAGAAAAAGAAGTGGGAGAATGATCGGGCATCGAGAGGAGCAGGTTCAACAGAGGAAAATCCTGTATATTGCCCAGTGCGGAAAACAAGGGTGTTTTTCCGAAGTGAGAAGTTTTTAGCTGAATATTGAATTGAATTTGCCCGGGTGAAAAAGAATGGGACGGATATGGGAAAGGGCGACTTGCTGCTGAAGGTCCGTGACCTCGAAGTTGCCTTTTCATCGAGGAAAGGAGGGAAAAAGGCTGTAGTTAAAGCGGTTAACGGGGTTTCCTTCGACGTGAGAAAAGGAGAGACGCTTGGCCTGGTCGGGGAGTCGGGCTGCGGTAAAACAACTCTCGGGAGGGCCTTGTTGAGGTTGACGCCTGTTCCGGTGAAAGGTGAAATATGGTATGACGGTGAGGCTATAGATACGATCGGTAACCGGGATTTTCGCAGTCTGCGCAGTCAGATGCAGATGATTTTCCAGGATCCGTTCAGTTCTCTCAACCCAAGGATGACAATCGGTCAGATGCTTAACGAGGTTCTGTCGGTTCATAAGGTGGTTCCCCGCAAGGATGCAAAGAAGAAAATCTATGAGTTGCTCGATATTGTGGGGTTGAGCAACGACTATTTCAACCGTTACCCGCATGAATTTTCAGGAGGACAGCGGCAGAGGATAGGTATTGCGAGGGCGCTCGCGGTCAACCCCAAGGTTATCATCTGTGACGAACCTGTTTCTGCACTCGATGTTTCCATTCAGTCGCAAATCATCAACTTGCTGAAAGATCTGCAGACCGAGTTCGGGTTGACCTATCTCTTCATCGCTCATGACCTTTCGGTTGTCGAGTATATTTCAGACCGTGTTGCGGTTATGTACCTTGGAAAGATCGTCGAGGTAGCCGATTCGGATGAACTCTACAGAAACCCGAAGCATCCTTATACGAAAGCACTGATGTCGGCGATTCCTCTGCCGGAATTGAGCCGAAAAAAGGAAAGGATACTCTTGAAAGGCGATTTGCCCGGACCGCTCGATATGCCGTCCGGATGCAGTTTTCATCCCCGCTGTCCCGAAGTGATGGAGCGGTGCCGCTCGGTGGAGCCGATGTTAAAGCCACTCTGCGACGATGGTCGGCACCAGGTGAGCTGTTTGCTGTATGAATAAGGCTCTTTTGCAAAAAAGTTTGTTAATAGTAGGTCATGTTTCCTGTTAACCCATTACCTGGTTTGCGGATAAGAAACTTGATAGACGATAGAGCTGTTTGTGTAACTGAAAAATGAAAACATAACATAATCCAATGGCAAAGAAGAAAATAGGTGCAGGAAAGATCGGCTGCATCGTTGTCGTACTGGTTTTTCTTGTTCTTGCGATAGGTCTTTACCGGGCCTTTACGACGCAGAAATCGCTACCTGAAGAGTTCGTACTGAAAATAGATGTTTACGGAGACATCAAGGAAACCACCGATGTCGGGTTCTCTCTGCCTTTTGAGCGTGAGTCGCAAGAACTGTCTTTACAGGATATTCTGTTTCTGCTCGACCAGGCGGGTGAAGATGAACGAATCAAAAGTGTCCTGCTCGACATCCGTGGAGTACGAACAGGCTCTGCGAAGATCCAGCAGATTCAGCGAGCTATCGAGCAGACGAGAAAAACCGGGAAACCGGTAAACGCTTTTCTTGGTAGTGCTTCTGATGCAGATGTGTGGCTTGCATCTGCATGTGATTCCATTGTTGCGGAGCGAGGGAATTTTCTCTTGCTCGATGGTTTGAAGGCCGAGCTGCTATTTTATACAGGAACGCTTGAAAAGCTCGGGGTTTCTTTTCAGGCTGCTCAATGGTCGGCATGGAAAAGCGGGGTCGAACCGTTTACAAGAGCTGGAGCGAGCCCGGAGTACAGGGAGCAGGTTGAGATGATGCTGGATGCTGTTTATGATGCCTATACAGGCTATGTGGCGAAGCGGAGAGGGATTCCTGTCGAGGAATATGAAAGCATTATCGATGAAAAAACGGTTTTGTCGGCAAAGCAGGCGAAAGAGTTCGGAATTGTCGATGAAATCAGCGGGCATTGGGAGTATCTGGAAGGATTGAAAAAAACATTTGGAAAGGGAGACGGAGAGCGAAGTGATGAAGATGTTCTGGTCAGCGGAGCACGTTATAAAGCCTCTATTCCCTGGCCGTTCGAACCCGAGACGAAAGAAAATATCGCTGTGATAACAGCGTCGGGATCGATTGTTCGCCTGGAGGATGATATGACGGGAGGAACGGAACAGGGATTTGACGAAGAAACTCTCAGAAGTTCGGTTCAGGCTGCACTCGATGATGAAAGTGTCAAGGCTATCGTGCTTCGTATCGACAGTCCGGGAGGTGATGCTCTCGCCTCATCCAATATGTTGCAGATTCTCGATTCGGCGAAAGTGAAGAAGCCGATAGTTGCTTCGATGTCAGGTGTTGCCGCGTCGGGGGGATATATGATAGCACTTGCAGCAGACAGTATCTTCGCCGAACCGCTTACCGTTACCGGCTCGATCGGCGTCTATGCGTTGAAGCCCGAGATAAGCGCGCTACAGGAGAAGATCGGCTTGAATCGTGAGGTGGTTATCAAAGGAAAAAATGCCGATGGGTTCACGGTTTTCAAGCCGCTCGATGAAGAAGGAATGGCGAAGTTCATGGAAACGACCGGCTGGATTTACGATGACTTTCTGGCAAAAGTTGCCCGATCGAGGAAAATGACTCTGAACGAGGTCGAAGCCGTTGCAGGCGGCAGAGTCTGGACGGGAGATCTTGCTGTTAAAAAAGGGTTGGTTGACCGGATCGGCGGGCTACAGGATGCGCTCTTCGCTGCTCGAGCGATGGCTGAAATGGATTCCGCAAAAGTTCCCGGATTGAAACTCTATCCCGAGCCTCAGGGGTTGATGGAATATCTTTTCGGCGGCGGCCCCGGAATAACTGCCAGGATGCTTGGAGAACAAATCCCTTCGGGAAGCGTCGCCGATCGTTCATTGCAAACGCTCGATCTTCTCCTGAAGCTGGAACAACAGCCGGGGGGGATGTTCAGGATGACGATGCTGCCTTACGACTTGAGGGTGGAATAACAGCGTCCTGTTACAGCAAAAGCAATCACAGAAAAATGCATGAACTGGTTAAAGAAATCAGAGCAATTGCTCAGGCAGGTCTTTACTATACCAAGGATCCATACGACCGTGAGAGGTATGAGCGGCTCATCGCGATTAGTACGATGCTCTACTCGAAAGTCAGTGCAGCGGGGATCGAGGAAATAGAAAAATTTTTTATTCCGGAAAAAGGCTATGCAACTCCAAAGGTTGATTTGCGAGCCTGTGTGATCAAGGACAGCAAAGTCCTTTTAGTGAAGGAGAGGTCAAATGGAAAATGGACGTTGCCTGGGGGATGGGCGGATCAAAATGAATCTCCGAAAGAAGGAATTGCCCGAGAGGTGCTCGAAGAATCCGGGTTTGCAATAAAAGTCATTTCTCTCTACGCGGTTAAAGACAGGGATCGTCATCCTTATACACCGAAGTATCCGGTAAGCTTGTACAAGTTGTTTTTCACCGCTGAGGTAACAGGGGGAGCTCCTCGCGATAACATTGAAATATCCGGCATTGATTTTTTCGATGTGGATAACCTGCCACCGTTATCGCAAGACCGGGTGTTAGCCCGGGATATCATCGAGGGGATGAATCATTATAGAGATAACAGGGGAATCACTTACTCGGATTAATCACATGCCTGTTAACCTCTATACCCGTTTTGGGTCAACCACATTTTCAGGAGCACTGTAATACTATGTCATCTGATTGTATTTCCAGGAGGGAGTTTCTTGCAAGGGCATGCAAATATTCTTCGGTGTCCTTGATGGCGCTTTTTTGGGGTTGCGATATTGCGAGATTAACGGAAGGTGATGAGAAGCGAACGGCTTTGATCTATGCAACCAGATATGGGGCGACAAAGGAGACTGCAGGTTGGATACACGAGGGGATACAAGGGCCGGTCGATCTTCTCGATATCGAAAGCATTTCTTTTTCTGACGTAATTTCCCGATATGACCGGTTTGTTGTAGGTTCAGGTATCTGGATTGGCGGTGTTCACAAAAGAATCGTTGATTTTCTCGAATCTCGCAACGATGAGTTGAACGGAAAGATATTGGCGACATTTGTCGTGTGTGGAACGGACGGAAGTACGCAAAGCGGCAGAAAGCGGATTGACGGTTATTTCACTCCGATGCATGCTCCCCTGGAGAGGAAACCATCCCTCAGTGGATATTTCGGTGGTAGAGTGATCGTAGAGAAGCTGACGGATGAAGACAGGGAAGCACTGACCGTATTTTATAAGACATACCTGAAGGATCAATTGCGAAGCTGGGACCGGACCGACCCTGAAAAAGCTGTGTTCTTTGGCGGTGAGGTCAAGCGTTTCTGTGGAGAAAAAATGAATGTTTCGCTCGGTTCTGCGACAAGTTGACAGCCACATTGTAAAAACGGTGCAACAGAGAATGTCGGATTTCAGGTTTGATTCGAACACTGACACTATTCTTTTCTTTGGTGACCCCAATTTGGGAGGGGATGGGTTTCGCCTGTTTTCCGGTTTTTTTCCCAACGCGAAGCAGTTGATCTGGAAAAAAGGCACGGGTAAAACCGCTCTGAGAAAAGAGCTTCGATCACGATCATGGCTGTTTACCATCTCGTTCTACAACGATTTCATTTTTTCTTACGACGATTTCGATTTTCTCGGTCTGCCGCTCAATATTCATCCCGCTCTGCCAGTTCTGCGCGGGGTAGGGTATGACCATGTTCCCTTGATTGAGAACCATGGAGAGCACGGAGCCACTCTTCATTTTATGAATCGCTCTTCGCGTCTCAAAGTCGATATCAAGAGTGATGTCGACTCAGGCCGGATTATCAGAGTCAGAAAACGCACGCTGAGTCCTGAGGCGACATACGGAGATCTGAGATTGCTGAACCAGCATGTTGCACTCGATATGCTTGCCGGGTTGTGCAAGCAAATGCTTGTGTGGGGTTGCGTCGAAACGGCCCGCCGCGAACTTTGTGCAGAAGCGGAAACAAACGGCTTTGTCTGGTCCAGGAGGTATATCAGTTCCTCGATTCTCGGCAAGATGCTTGAAGATCTCTACATGTTTGATCCCGGTCACCGTGTATTCGTGGAAAAACCTCGATTGGTGTGTCCTGTCGGGGATTGAAAACAAGAGGCATTTTTTCCGTATTATGCTATAAGCTTTGTTTGCAAGATATGTGTACTCTCAGGGAATACAGGCAGGGAGATGAAGCAATGGTTTTCGCTTTGCTCGAAAGCGCGTTAAAGCACTATGGGCTTTCAGTGAATCCGGAAGAGACCGATGCCGATATACAGGATATCGATGAGTCGTATATACGTTCTGGCGGAGCATTCAAGGTACTTGAAGATAATGGTGCGGTAGTCGGCTCCTATGGTCTCTATACCATCGACGAGAATACGTGCGAGCTGAGGAAAATGTATCTCAAAGCAGAATATAAAGGAAGAGGTCTGGGTAAAAAAATGATGGAGGACGCATTCATTGTAGCCAGGTCTTTGGGTTTTTCCACCATGATTCTTGAAACAAACAGTTGTTTGAAAGAAGCGGTGAGCTTGTATAGAAAGTACGGGTTCACCGAATACACACCGGAGCACTTGTCTCACAGGTGTAATTATGCAATGCGGAAAAGTCTTTAACAGGTTTCCGAAGCCTTTACCAAGCAGTTGTTATCTGTACAGTTGATCAACCCATATCCAATTCATCATGAACAAAATCTGGTTACCCGTTTTGATTGTCCTGGGTTTTGCTGTGCCGGTTATGATGCAATGTGCTACAGCCCAGACACAAACTGAGCTCAGTGAACAAACCTGTGCTGAATCTCAAGAGGCCGACAAGGAACTCGATCAGGTCTATCGACAAGTGATGAAAGCACACAAAGGCGAAAAGCGTTTTACCGCAGCTTTGAAAAAAGCACAACAGGCTTGGGTTTCTTTCCGGGATCTTCATTTGGTGTCGCTCTATCCCGCCGAGAACAAACAGATGGAATATGGGAGCATCTATCCCATGTGCTATTGTCTGGAGAAAACCAGGCTGACCAGGGAAAGAATCGCCCAACTGCGTCAATGGCTGGAGGGTATGCCTGAGGGTGACCCTTGCACCGGGAGCAGAAGGGGCGTGAAGAACGTTCGATAAAACGTTGATGGAATCACAAAACCGATCGGGTGCATTGAACAGAGAAAAAGCGAAAGAGCTATTTGCTGCAACGTCGAAAACGATATCGGATATATCTGATGAGCTGATACAAAACCTGTTTGAAAAATCTAACCTTGTACATTTTGAACAGGGTGAATTGTTTCAGCGAGCGGGGGAGTTCCCCAAATACCTGGGCTTCAACCTCAATGGTCTGTTTCGGCTGTATTATATCGATAACGAAGGTCACGATTTGACGAAGGGATTTTCCGATAGAGGGTCGTTTGTTGTCTCTTATAGTGCGTTGGTACAAAAACGCCCTTCACACTTTTTCATCGAAGCTCTCGTTGATACCGATATTCTTCAATTCGATTGGAGCGAATTGATGGAGATGCTGGAGAATGATCTTCGATGGTATCCATTTGTTTTCAAGCTTGTAGAGAATGTCTATATAGTGAAGGAAATGCGGGAACGGTCATTTTTGATCGATGATGCTACAACACGGTATCTGAATTGTAAGCGTGAATACCCGAACCTCGAGAGTAAGGTCAAGCAGTATCATATCGCGTCCTTTATCGGTATAACACCGCAGGCACTCAGCCGCATAAGAAAAAAACTGAAATTAACCTGAGTCAATGACTTGGAATCGCCATGCTGCTTAACTTTCCTGCAAACAGGTAACGTGAGACGGAGGTTCCATGGTTGGTGAGGCAGACAGGACGGTTTTAATTACCGGAGGAAGTTCTGGTATTGGTTTTGAAATGGCGAAACAGATGGTTGCACAACAGGCAACCGTGATTATCTGCGGCCGTTCGCAGGAAAAGCTGGATAGGGCGAAAAGTGAGGAGCCCCAGTTGATAACCATTCAGTGTGACATCACCGAACAGCATGAGCGTGAAGTAATGTGCGACAGGATTTCTCGGGAGTTCGATGGCCTGAATATGCTGATGAACAATGCTGGAATCGTGAAACGTTATCAATTCGCCAAAGAGGGAGAGCTGGAGACAAAACTTTTTGATGAGTGGCGAACGAATTTCATAGCGCCGGTTTTGCTAACCCGTCGGTTATTGCCGATTCTTGTCAAGAACAAGGGCTCCGTAGTCAATGTCACTTCTGGTTTGGTTTATGTTCCTCTATCCATTCAGTCTAATTACTGTGCAACCAAAGCAGCCTTGCATTCGATGACGCAGAGCATGAGGGTAGAATTATCAAAACTGGGTATCAAAGTCGTTGAAATTTTCTATCCAGCAGTCGATACCCCGTTTCAGGAAGGACAAGCCCCTGTGACCGCCATGAGTGCGAGTGAGGCGGCTGCCATTGCCTTGAAAGAGCTCAATAAGGGAAAGGAGGAGATCCGTGTGAAAATGGCCGCTTATTTGTTCATCCTCGGACGGTTGTTTCCAAAACAAATCGTCCCTCTGTTCAATAAACTCAACGCAAGAGATGCTCGAGAATACAATCATGGGAATTAAAAGGTCGTATCCCGAGCTGATGATGCCTGCGGTTTGGAGAATGGCTCATGATGGTGATTGAGAAAGCTGTAGGGCCGGATGCAGAGCTTTTGCGATCGGCGGCGGTATCTGCATTCCTCGACGATAAGAGGTATAGGCCGGCAGCTCGGGGTTTCGAGGGTCCTCCGGGGCACGACAGTATCGAGGCTCATACTCGCTGGATTGATATGCATGACTATTTCAAATGCGTTGTTGACGGTATCATCGTCGGCGGTTGCATCGTCAGGAGCCATACGGATTATTGCGAACTTTTCGGGATTTTTCTTCACGAAAGCTGTATGGGAAAGGGAATCGGCAGTACACTGTTACATGAGGTGATGAAGCTGTATCCGAAAGATACACAGTGGTTACTTGAAACGCCGGATTATGCGGTGAGGAACCACAGGTTCTACGAGCGTAACGGGTTCATCAGAGCTGGGAAATCAAAGCCGGATCCAGGTTCGGGTTATGGTTTCATTACCTATAGATACAAGCGAGATTCGAATTGCCATTGAAAAGTTACATATTCTTGTCATAGAAATCGCTCCTCGAGGGGAGGTGTATCAACGACTGTACAAGTAATCAAACAGGGGGATAAACCCGAACGGGCGGTTGTAAAACTTGCAGATGCCGTGGGAATAAGTGTCCCTTATCTCTCGCAACTCGAAGCCGGCAAGAGAAAGGGTTCGCTTGAGGTTTACTCCGCGATTGCTCGCGTCCTTGGGATGACGTTCGATGATATTGCGTAATCGCTTTTCCTATCATACAACGATTACTGGAAACGAAGAACAGGCTTCAAGATCCTTGCCTTTCTCTCTCGATTTCGTCTTTTTAGGAGACTAAGGCAGAAACTTGAGGTTCGGCTGAGATGGTGATGCAAAGAAAAAGGAGATTTTACCAGTAGGCAAAATTGGGTGTTCGTTTATTTTTTGTGTTTACTGAACAACAGCCGCTATTAATTTAAATTTGTTTGGATTGAAAATGTTTGATGAACTGGCAAAAATCAACGCCCGCCCTTTACCTTTTCAGTACTATACAGCAGATGAACTGTGGACCGATGAGCACACCTCAAAAAAGATGCTCGAGTATCACTTGAACGATGCAATTGATCTGTCGTCCCGAAAAAGAACTTTCGTTGATCGATCGGTGCAGTGGATAGTGTCTCATTTCGGGGTGGGCTCAGGTTCAAATGTTGCTGATTTTGGGTGTGGTCCGGGCCTGTATACAACGCGGTTTGCAGAAAGTGGTTCCTCTGTTACCGGAATCGATTTTTCTGAAAGATCTATACAACATGCGAAAGAGACCGCTCATCAAAAAGAACTGAACATCAACTATGTTCAACAAAACTATTTGGAGTATGAGACGGAGGAAAGGTATGATCTCATTACATTGATATTTTGCGATTTTTGTGCATTGAGCCCTTCACAAAGAAGGATGCTCCTTTCCAAATTTTTCACATTTTTGAGCCCTGGCGGATCAGTTCTTCTGGATGTTCATTCATTGAACATATTCGACAGCAGACAGGAAGTTGCGACGTACGAGTACAACCAACTCGATCATTTTTGGTCTTCTGATGATTATTACGGGTTCCTGAACACATTCAAGTATCAGGAAGAAAAAGTAACTCTCGATAAATACACGATAATTGAAAAGGCAAGAACTCGTGTTGTCTATAACTGGCTGCAATATTTCAGCCGGGAATCACTCAGAGAGGAGTTTGAAGAGTGTGGATTCAGGATTGAAGAGCTATACTCTGATGTTGCAGGCTCGGCTTTTTGCCCTGAATCTCCCGACATTGCGGTTGTGGCGAGAAAGAAGTGACAGATAGATTTGCACGGATGTAAATTTCGATGTGCCCCCTCTTTCGGACATGTCCCCGATCAACCGGCTACTTCATTTTGGCAAGAGTCTTTCTCCCGAGTGAGTCGCATATTCGCATCTTGATCGTCCAGGGTATATTCGTACACACATCGAATCAATCGATCGGAGCGTTTGTTTCTGTCATATGAACATTCGATTGTTTAATCGCTTTGAACCAGGCAGAAGACTCCCCTTGAAATAAAAAAACCAAGGCAACCAAATCCATGCCTGTCTGAACAAGAAACAAGATTCCCGATATGATGGGGGGATCCGAGAGTGACAGGTACATAGGTAGTACGACTATGGATAACGGAACGCCCATGATGAAAAAAACGAGAAAGGTGATACGTGCCCAGTTTTTTCCCTTTCCAATCATATAATACAGGAGCAATGTCAAACCGAAGATAAAGAAGGTATAGAGTGAATCGTTGAGAGCAGAACCGAACGAATTGACCTCATCCAGTCCAACTGGGAAAAGGCCGCTACTGATAACTCCTATGCCAAGTGATGCATAAAGCAGATTTAAAGCCGTATTGACTTTTCGTGGTTTGGTTAATTCATAGGTATAGGTTTTTGGCATCGGATGTTTCCTTGAATAGAATGTGCCCTGTTACTTCATTGACTGGATCTGTGCTGCGTCTTGTGTTGCGTTCAGTTCATTTATTCAAGAGCTTGGGTTAAGCGTTTTTTCAGCTTCTCAGCGTGATCTGTGAGCAGCTCCATCTGAATCGGTGCAAGTTCTTGAGCGATCGATGGGTTTTTCTTTACCATGCTCTGCATCAGATCAGTTGAATAGAACTTGTTCAGTTCCTGTAGTTCTTCTATGGTATAGTATTTTTTATAGACCGGCATATAAGCTTTTATCACATCGTCGAGTGATAAAGATTCTTCCGACAAAATATCGATCATTTTATCGACCTGTTTCCTGTCGTCAGGATATTGTGAGAGAAGCGTTTTTTTGAATTGTTCCAAGAGTTGTTTCTCCATATTCTCCAGGTATGAGCGTACCCCGGAGACTTCGTAGAAGTATCGTAACTCTGTTTCAAAAACACCGGTTGGTTTATAGCCTGTATACTTTACCTGAATTACATTTGCCCGGGCAACGTTTTGCGCCACTAATGTGCTGGTTACCATAACGCAGATAAGCATAAGGGCGGCTATCAGTGATCCGCCGCTTTTTCGTGATCCGGTTTTTTCTGATTTTGTCGACATGCAATGTATCCTTTAAAATAGGGGGCGTTGTTCAATAGCTTTAAAAGGGTCCTAAGTGACATTTGTGTAAGTAGATACAATGTAATGCATCCCCTTTTTATTTCCAATCTCTTGCCTGTTATTTATCAAGAAATACACCAGGAGTTTTCCTTGATCTCCCAATACCGGTAATACGTTGCCCTTGATATCCCCAGGGTCTTACACATCTCTCCGACGTTGATACTGTTGTTCTGGCTCGTTTTCTTGGTCAAAAACAGGCAAGGGCAGAGGGAAAAGTGATGGTCGTTTCGATGCTGGAACCATGTCGGCAAAGAAGTTGAATGCTTTGTAAACATACCCGACATTAGCCGTCTGAGTTAAACGACAGGTTCGCAATTTATCGTCTTTCCATAATTCTTTCAGGATGTGCAGGCTCTTGAAAACCATACTTTCGATAGAGTTCATGTGCATCCAATGTGTCGAGACGCCAACAAAGAAGGATATCATTAAAAAGATCGTTGTTCACGATATGGTCCACCAGCATTTTTCCAAGTCCTCTATTTCTGTAAGGCTCTAAAACAAAGAGGTCCATCAAATAGGCAAAAACTGCATAATCCGTCACGACTCTCGCAAACCCAACAAAATTGGCAGCTTTATCGTACATCCCAAAGCATAAAGAGTTGTCGATGCTTTTCCGTATGGTTTCAATTGTTCTTCCTTTGCCCCAATAGGACCTGTTGCACAGATAGTCATGGACAACTTCGATATCTAATTTGCTTTTATCCGTGGATATTGTGAAACTGTTTTCCATGGATGATTCCTTTTGTTTGGAAACCCTGAAATGGCCTTTCCCTGGTTTGTAAGAATTTGTTATGGTGCGCCATGTTGTTGCAGCAAATCAACATAAGCGCCTTCAATCAGTTGTGAGTCGTTGACTCCGAGTCGGCATACAATGGCTTTGGCTTCGTCAACGCCATCTTTGGAAGACTCGCCGTCGGCAAGCACTACTTCAAGTTCAAGAAAATCGCCCAGTCCTTCAACACGGTCTAAATGAATCCTTGTTCTACCGATAAAATACAACATGCGACGTTTTTGAACACGGCCGACTGGACCATAAGCCAGATCGAGCGTTTTCCGCAATGTTTCCGGTTCGGGTGTTTTGGAGATCAGATAAAAGCACTCCTTTGGTCCCGATTCGTCTGGTCGTTTATAGAATATCAGTTCTCCACTACCGTTGGAAAAGGTCCTCAGTTTTAACCGGCCGTTGGTACATCTGAAAAAGGTATCGTCCTGGATGATTTCAGAAGGTTTTCCATCGGCAATTTCCTCGATCTTGCGTTCAAGGTCTTCGAGGTTATCGATACGGGCTTTTATTTCAACGTTTCGAGACATATGGGATGTTCAACATTACTTACTTAATCTATTGCTTCTCAAACATTGCAAATACCCTATTTTATAAGGCTTTCTTTTTTGTACTCTTCACAGCACGTCGTTTAATTTTCCTACATCATCATTTTTTATGACGAATCCCCAGCAGATAAAGTCGATTGTCCAGTGACCGTTTGTATTGATTACATGCAATGTTTGGCACATCGGTATTTTCGGACTCCATTCCAGAAAGGTGATTCTTTCCATGATTATCGCCGATTTCCCGTCAGGAGTAATTCGGATCTTTCTTGAGTCAACGGTATACAAATAAGAGCTTGTCGTATCCTCGAAAAACCTGGAAAACATTGCCATCAATGCTTGCTTGTCCATAACTTCTTCCGGATCCGATCCATAAAATTCCCCGTCATCAGCGGAAAGCCGATCGAGCGTTTTGAGGTCTTTCTTATTCCATGCGTCCAGATATCGATCCAATATTTTTTCAAGTGCCGCGGTCAGCTCATTGTTATCCATGATTGAGGGTGCCCTAATTTCATTGTATGGAATGTTCTTTCTTCAAGATTATTAAGGATCTTGCATTCTATTCTCGGAATTGCATTAAGAGCAATAGGCCCCGTCTATTTTTCTTTCGCCAGTGGCGCTTGCACAATTCAATATCCCCAACAAATTGTAAGACATTTACGAAGTCTTTTTCTGTCTCCTATCGGCTGGAATGATGGCAATCTTTACACCAAGGGCATGAAGGACAGCGTTGATTGTTTCAAATCGTGGATGTGATCCTGCGCTTAACGCTTTATATAAACTCTCCCTGCCTAAACCCGAATCTTTGGCGATCTGTGTCATGCCTCGGGCTTTAGCAACGTCACCGAGAGCGGCAATAAAAACATCAGGATTCGGATCTTCCGTTGCAGCGGAAAGATATTCGGTAATGACCTCTTCGTTATCCAGATAATCGGCTATGTCGAATGTCGCAAACTCGCTATTCACTGTTCTGTCTCCTTGATTTTCCTGGCTAGTTTTTTTAGGTTCTTGATATCTTTTCGCTGAGTTGACTTGCTGCCCCCGCCTAGCAGGAAGTAAACGGTAGTTCCTGTTCGAGTGTAGTATACTCGATAACCTGCTCCGACATGGATGCGCATTTCCGATACGCCTTCGCCGACAGGCTCACAATCACCGAAATTGCCATGCATCGCACTCCGAAGTCTTGCCAGGATTCTTGCTTTTGCTTTCTGGTCTGAAAGGTTGGAAAGCCATCGGTCAAATTCGTTTGATCGAATAAAAGTATTCATCTGTCCCTACTTATTGTATCTAATTGGATACTTTTTTGCAAGTTTTTTTCCGCCTACCTCGAAAGATCGCGCAGCAGTTTTTTTCAAATAACGCCTTAGAAAATGAAGCATTTTATTCAAGATTAAAGAGTGTGTACAAGCTAAAGAGGCTGTCCTGATTTCCGATTACGATTAGAGGTGGAGATTATACATCAAATCGACAATTTTTGGCTTCGACGAAAAAACGTCGCGAGCGGTTTGAGAACAAGGCGAACGGCACACAGGAACCGGAGTGTACTTAAGGGTACATGAGGATTCCGAGTACCGTGCAACGCAGTTATCGAATTGCGCAGCAGCTTTTTCCTTCAGTAATTCCAGAAATCCCTGTCGAGGCTTCTATACTGTATCGCCTGGATCAGGTGGGGCATTTCGATGTTGTCCGATCCGTCGAGGTCGGCGATGGTTCGGCTGACTTTGAGAATGCGGTCGTGGGCTCGGGCTGACAGGTTCAGCCGTTCCATGGCTTCCATGAGCTTCGTGGCGCAGGGTTTGTCGAGCGGGCAAAACTTTTTGATGAGCCTGGTTGTCATCTGGGCGTTTGCGTGAATGCCGGGAGCGTTTCCTTCGCTAAAACGATTTGCCTGCTTTTCTCGCGCGGTTATGACCCGGTTGCGAATCACCTCCGAGCTTTCCCCTTTTGCTGTTGAAAACAGTTCCAGATTGTCAACTTTGGGAACGTCGATATGGATGTCTATCCGGTCGAGCAGGGGGCCGGAGATTTTCGACAGGTATCGTTGAATCTGCTGCGGTGTGGCGGTCAGGTTGCCGTCCTGGTCTTTGAGGGCTCCAGCCGGACTTGGGTTCATCGCGGCCACCAGCATGAAACAGGCCGGATAGTTCGTAGTGAGAGAAATGCGTGAAACGGTTACCTCATTGTCTTCAAGCGGTTGGCGAAGGACTTCGAGGGCATTTCTTGTAAACTCCGGTAGCTCGTCGAGAAAAAGGACTCCATTGTGGGCGAGGCTGACTTCACCGGGTTTTGCCATCGTGCCGCCGCCGATCAGTGCAACATTGCTTGTTGTATGGTGCGGGTTGCGGAAAGGACGGTGGGTCATGAGCGGTTTTCCATTGCTCAGCTTGTCTGCAACCGAGTAAATCTTTGTCGTTTCGAGTGATTCCTCGAAATTCAATGGGGGAAGAATGCCGGGCAGTGCTTTTGCAAGAAGCGTCTTGCCGCTTCCGGGCGGGCCGATCATAATGAGGTTATGGCCTCCTGCAGCTGCGATTTCCATCGCTTTTTTGGCGGTTGCCTGACCTTTGATATCGGCGAAATCAACCGGATATTCGGGATGATCCTGAAAAAGTCTTTCCACGTCAACTTCCATGGGCTTGCAATGAGAGGGATCTCTCAGCAGGCTGACAGTGTCGGAAAGAGTTTCTACACCGTGCACTTCTATGGTCGATTGTGAGGCGGCGACCGCTATCGCCGCTTCTTCTGCATTGACCAGGGGCAGGATGATCCGCTTGAGGTTTTCTCTCGAGGCCATCATCGCTATGGGCAGAGCTCCGTTGATGCGCCTGAGTGATCCATCGAGAGCCAGTTCCCCGATGATAAGCGTTTCTTCGAGCTTATTGCTTACTTCCTGCAGTGAACCGAGCAGTCCGATCGCGATCGAAAGGTCGAAAGCGGTACCTTCTTTTTTCACATCGGCGGGTGCAAGATTCACCGTGATTTTTTTGGGCGGAAGGTTGAAGCCCGAGTTCTTTATTGCGGTCAGGATTCTTTCCCGACTTTCGCGTATGGCGTTGTCCGGCAGGCCGACAACAGTAAATGAAGGCAGGCCTCCTGAAACGTTGGTTTCGACCTCTACTTTGAGAGCATCTATCCCGATTAGGGCGGCAGCGCTGAGCTGAGAGAGCATGAGGTGACAAGTTGGAATTACGGCATTCTTTCTTCATGATAGATAGTGATAAAAACCGTAAATATCCAGTTTTTGTTGGTTTAACCTGTCGATCTCAGCCCGCTCGCAATGGCGTTGACCGTGAGCAGCAGTTCCGGCAGCATGGCTTCGGCTTCTTTCTCTTTTCCCGACTTTTTATGATCTCTCCACCTTTTCAACAGGTCTATCTGGAGGCGGTGCAGTGCGCTTAGTCCGTCTTGGCGCACCCTGATAAAGCGGAACACATTGAAAAATGTTTCTTCGAGGGAGCCGTCGTAAAGCAAGTCGAGAAACTGTTTTGTTCTAAGGTATTCAGCAGTGATAGTGTCGAGAATTCTTTGCCGGGGCTCGGGCTGTTCGACAAGCAAGGCATACTCCTGCATGATTTCGGGATCTACGGTTGCAACACTCGTTGCGACGTTGCTTGCAATGTAGCGGAGCGGGGCCCAGGAAAAATCTTTTCCCCTGATGATATCGAATGCATCCGGTCGTGTGTCTCGGAGCTTTTTCAAAGCGGTCCCGAAACCGTACCATCCGGATATGGCAAAACGAGCCTGGTTCCAGCTGAATACCCAGGGTATTGCACGCAGGTCGTCGAGACTTTGTTTCCCGCTTCTACGCGAAGGGCGGGAGCCGATCCTGCTCGATTCTATGATATCGATCGGGGTAGCCTGATGGAAAAAGTCAAGGAGGCCTTCCGTATCGATAAGTTCTCGGTAAGCCCTGTTGCTTTCTTCCGCGAGAAAATCTATTATTTGTTCGACCTCTAACGGGCTTTTCCGGCTTTCACGATGGGCGAGCCTTGCTTCGGCAACGCCTGCCATGAAGAGTTCAAGGTTGTAAGTTGCACTGATTCTGTTTGCGTATTTCTGGGCAATGGTTTCTCCCTGTTCGGTTACCCGGAGGCCGGCTTCGAGTGAGCCGTGTGGCTGGGCTCTGATGAAGCGGTGTGTTGGCCCTGCACCTCGGCTGATGCTGCCGCCTCGGCCATGAAAAAAAAGAATGTCGACTCCCCGCTTGCGGCCGGTTTCGAGGAGTTGTTCTTCAGCCCGGTAGAGATTCCAGAGACTTGCTCCGATACCGCCGTCCTTGTTGCTGTCGCTGTACCCTACCATGACTTGCTGGAGGGGCTTCTTGCGACCATTTTTTTCCTGCTGATAGGCGGTGCTTCTGATTGTAAGGGGATGGTCAAGGAAGCCGCGGAGAATCTCCGGGCTTTTTTTCAGATCATCAATGGTTTCAAAAAGAGGTACTACGGGAACCATGCAGGCATCCTTCCCTTCGTATGTGGTCATCAGGCCGACTTCTCTTGCAAAAAGATATATCACGAGCAGATCGGAAACATTTCGTGTCATGCTGACGATCAATGAACCTATGCCGTCTTGCCCATACCGTTTCAGGTGGTCTCCGAGCGTGCGGTAACAGCGCAGAAGTGTTGCGGCTTCGGATCCGACAGTCATATCGGGATGGGTGAAAGGACGTGGCGAAAGGAGCTCGCTGTTAAGAAATGCGATGCGTTTTTCCTCGCTCCAGTCGGGGAAGTCTCCGCCGTTCAATCCGGCTGCGGTCATGAGTTGAGAAAGGGCGAGATCGTGAAAGCGGCTGTTTTGCCTGATATCGAGTTTGCCAAGATAAAATCCGAAAGTTTGCACGATCCGGTAAACCGGAGAGACTTCGGTTTTGGCAATGTTATCGGCCCCAATGGCAAGAAGAGCATCCCTGAGGAGTTCAAGGTCCGAAAGCAGTTCACCCTGGTGCGTATAGATTCCCGGTGGTGCGGTTTCATCATAGGATTCATGCTCGTCAGGCTCCGGGGGGAGCGCGGCTATCATCAGATTGAGGAACTGGCGCCAGGGTTCTTTGGGGTTCTTTTCGGCAGCGGTATCTCCTTTTTCCCCGGTCATCTCCGTGAGTTGTTCTATACGTTGTATCATTGCCGGGGTGGGGGACTGAAAACGTTCGGAAAGGCTGAGCCGGGAAGCAAGCTGAAAGAGGTGATGGTGCACCAGCCTCAGGGCGTACTGCCGCATTTCAATCAGTGTCTGACGGGTAACCTCGGGTGTGACAAACGGGTGACCGTCACGGTCCCCACCTACCCAGCTTCCGAAACAAAGACGCGGAAAGTTTCGCGGATCGTCCAGAATACCGGCATCAAAGCCTGCGCTTGTCCATGCCTGGACCAGCCGCTTGTCGAGCATGGGGAGGACGGATGGGAAGATATTGTAAAGATAGTGAATGACATTTTGGCGTTCGGCTGCTACGGATGGTTTTTCAAACAAAATTTCACCGGTTCTCCACAATCTTTCCAGAACAACCTTCATTTCTTTTCGGATATCCTCCCGTTCGGCGGGGGTCCACATCTGGTTTTCAAGTTTCACGAGAAGCAGATAAAGTTCCCGGTGCTGTTCGAGCACTGTTCTCCGCTTTGCCTCGGTAGGATGAGCTGTCAGCACAGGCTCTACAAAAATGTCCGAAAGTTCTTCCGCTATGCGGGTTTCCGTGAGCCCGATTTTTCGAAGATGAATCAGGGCGTCACCCCAGAGACCGGAAAGAGATGCGGTGCCCTCCTGGGTCTCAAGATGTCTTCGGAGTTGTGCGGCCGAATTTTCCTCAGCCATGTTGAGTAACTGGAAGACAATAGAATATGCCTGAACTCCCCGTCCTACATTGGGCAGGCGATTCAGGGCCAGAGTTCCGTCTTTCCAGGAGAGGTGCTCGGCAAGCTTTTTTTCTCCGAAATTGTGGAGCACTTCCCGGAAACATTCCAGAAGTAAATCAAAATCGAGTTTTGCTTTTTCGTAGTCGACTACGCTTGTCGTTGAGGTAATCATCAGGGGAGCAAATAGGTTGAAGAGAAGATCTGTTCAAGAAAAATAACCATCGTCAAGGTCTGTACAAAACCTTCAGGATTCGGGATTTATAGCGACGGAGTACCTATGCGAATTATAACGGTGAACGGGTGGTTAATTGGTTATTTTATTTGTCGCTTGACGAATATTGATTATCTTAATTTTTAAAATTATTCGTAAACCGCTAACACCAAATTTTTAGCTGTCATGGATAACAAATCAAATGGTAAGCTTTATGCACTAGCCATTGGTGGTGCCGTATTGATGGGTGTATTGTTCTTCTTTACATCGTTTTTGACAGGTTATCAAACACCTGCTGAGAATATCTCCCCGATCCTGACCCCACTGAAGTCGTTTATGGGGTGGTTTCTCCTGATCTTTTTCGCTTCTCTGATCATCTGGGGACTCGGCAAGATGTCTGCAAGGGTTAGCGATAGATGGGTTGTGAGCATGCCCGTCAGCATTTTTGTTATTGTTGCTGTGATGTTCATCAGCCTCGAAGTTGTGTGGGAAAAAGGCCGTACAACCACCATGGAAGGCAAATATATCCGTACGGTAAGGCAGCTCGATGCATTCAATGAAGGTGAAGATTTCGAAAATATCGAGGATCAACCCGTTGAAGAAGAAACTGCTGCTGTGGAGGAAGAGGTTATCGAAGAAGCAGTTAGCAGCGAAGGTGAAGTTGCGGTGGTTGAAGAAACTGTCAAAACTGAAGAGACTGTCAAAACCGAGCAGGTTGCGATGGCCGGTAAAGATCTTGCTGCTGCAAATAAGCTGTTCCAGAGAAAATGTACAAGGTGCCATGCAATCAAATCCGTCGAGGTCAAGCTTGGTGAGTACAGAAAGAAAGGCGAGACAGAAAAAATTGTCCTGGAAATGAAAGCTGTACCGAACTCCGGTATCAGAAAGAAAGATGTTCAGACTTTGATCGACTACATCAATGCCAATTATTAGTACATGGATTAGCTATAGATTGATTAGATGTGATGATAGTGAAAAAACCCCGGAGTCCTGCTCCGGGGTTTTTTATGATACAGTATTTGGCAACAAATCGCCAGCTTTCGACATTGCCGCTACCAATGCATCAATGCCGGTTTTATTGTTGCTGTGAGCTATAAGAAGCCGTTACGGTTTCAGTGATTCCACCTCTCGCTTTCCACTCTGTCTTCACGGTCAGTTCCCTTGGCTCGAGTACTTCGATCATATGATCAAGAATAGTGTTCGTGATATTTTCATAGAAAATACCGGCATTGCGAAATTCGAGATAATAGTATTTCAATGATTTGAGCTCGACACAGGATTTATCCGGGATGTAACGGATCGTGATGGTCCCGAAGTCAGGTAGCCCTGTTTTCGGACAGACCGATGTGAATTCAGGATTCACTATTTCAATCGTGTAGTTTCTGTCAGGAAACTGGTTGTCGAATACTTCGAGGAGTTCTTTTTTCATGTGTAGCTGTTTTTACGTTTCCGATTCTCTGTTATGATACGTTTTGTGAGTTTTCGGGTTAAAATAGAATTCTCTCTTTGATTTTCCGTACATTCAAGCTTTCTGCAATGAACGAATAAAAATAAGCTTTTGATTGCCACCGAAACATGATAGGGACGGAACAGAACATGGCGGCTGTTTTTGATGAGTTGTCGAAAGAGTACGATCTCGAAACAAACCATTATACCATTGTGGACAAGGCGTTCACGTTCGTTAGTGTACGTGACAGTTATGCCTTGCTTGACAGAATATCCCCTGAGGATTTCGTCAAAGATGAACAAATGCCATACTGGGCGGAAATATGGCCGGCAGCCGTAACACTTTCGGAATTTATTGTGGACGAGCTTGCTGTTGGCGAGAAGAAAATCATTGAAATCGGGGCAGGTGTCGGTGTGGCGAGCGTTGTCGCTGCATCAAGAGGGGCTGATGTGCTTTCAACGGACTATTCCTTAGAGGCTCTTCGCTTTATACAACTGAATTCATTGAAAAATGATGTTTCGCTGGACACGGCGCAGCTTGATTGGCGGTGTATTCATCTGCAGGATCGTTTCGATGTGCTCTTTGCCGCCGATGTATTGTATGAAAGAGTGAATTTACTGCCTATCGTGCATGCTGTCGATAAACTGGTCAAGCCGGAAGGATGCGCCTATATTGCCGATCCAAGAAGAAGGCTCGCCGAGCAGTTTCTCGACCTTGCATTCGAAAACGGGTTTTCCGTTACCAGCTATGCCAGGAGTTTCAGTAAGGGCAAACAGGTCATACCGGTCAATATTTACAGATTGTCTAAATCCATTGAAGATAATGCCTGAACAAAGTGTTCCTCTTTGGCGGTATTTACCTTCCGGGAATGCCCGGTTATGGCGGATTATGTTTCTCGAACCGGACCTGCTTGTCTGCGAAAACCGGCTGCAAGAAGTCGGTAAAACAAGTTTTACCTGTCTTTCACTCGCATCCGGCAAAGAAATTCTCAAGGACTTTTCACTTAGTGATCATGTTCAGGGGATGATCGGGGAGAGCTGTATGACCGGTCTTGAAACTGTAAGAGGCAATCTATTCTATATTCATGGTTACCAGGACAACAGTCCGGAGCACAAGGGGATCTGGGCTGTGGATCCTCGTAAGGCAGATGTGGTCTGGGCCAGACCCGAAGCGGCTTTTGTCGCGAACCTCGATGACGGCATGCTGGTTTACGCGGCAGGGTCTTTCGCAGGATTTCCTGAAAGAAGCTATTTTCTGCTCGATTTCAAGAGCGGGGAAGTCCTCGAGACTATTGGCGACGATGCGGCAAAAGCAAACAAAATGCGCATGGGAGCGTTAAGCGATGAAGCTTTGCAGAAAATCGAACTTCCCGTGATGCAGAATCCCGGCGGTACGGGGGCCGGCTCGCTCGTCGAGGGTTTTTATGAATCTATCGAGCATGACCGTCTGCTTGTTACCGTTACCCATTCTCCTGCAGAAGATGGTAAAACGTTCGATGCAACTATCGAGGCGTTTCGCGACAGTATCAAGGTATACGAAGATACCCTTGCCAGTCGTACAACGGTTCCCTCTGTGAATTATTTTTTGCTTCGTGGCGTTATATTATACTATATCCGAGGTATGAATGAACTGATCTCCGTGCGTCTTCAATGAAAAAAAAGGAGAAACCAGCAGCTTCCGAAGCAAATGCAACATACCGTGGTCTCGATGCTTTTCTTGATTACATGAGAGGGCAGAGGCAGTATTCGGCGCATACCTGCAAGGCTTACCGAAAAGATCTTTCACAGTTTTACGATTTCCTTGCCGATCATTACGGCAGCAAAGATACATTGGATAGAGACCCCGGATCGGTTACAGTACTCGATGTCCGTCTTTTTCTCGGATATTTGCTGCGAGAGGGTTTACAGCCTAAATCCATTGCGAGAAAGCTGGCAGCGGTCAAAAGTTTTTATAATTTTCTTCTTGAAACCGGTGCGGTGAAGGTTTCGATTCCAGCACAGGTTTCCACTCCCCGTTTCAACAAAAACGTTCCCGGCTTTCTCAATGAAGAGCAGACAGTGAGTCTTTTCGAAGAGATTCTCGTTTCATCTGTTCCTCCTGTTACCGGTTCTCGGAAAAAGGATGATCATGCAGAGCGGTTTACCTTGAGCCGGGACAGGGCGATGCTTGAAATTCTCTATGGTTGTGGGCTGCGTATATCGGAGCTTGTCGGCCTCGAGCACGAACATGTCAACCTCGAACAGGGCTTCATGAGAATAACAGGTAAGGGAAATAAACAACGTATAGTGCCACTGGGGAGCCATGCAGCAAAGGCACTGAAAAATTATTTTGAAGTCAGACGAAACTTCTTTAGAATAAAAAATAAGGGGAATCCCGACACCGCATATGTTTTTGTAACAAAAAAAGGTACGGGTATTTATCCTGTTCTTGTTCAGAGAGTTACAAAAAAATATTTGTCGGCGGTCACGGAGCTCAAGTATAAAAATCCACATGTTCTGCGACATAGTTTCGCAACGCACATGCTGAACAACGGGGCTGATCTGAAAAGTGTAAGCGAGATGCTGGGCCACACCAATCTTACCACTACGGAAATATACACGCATGTAACCTTTGGGAGGGTGAGGGAAGTCTATGAGAAAGCCCATCCAAGGGCATGAACATCCAGGTACTTGAGTTTTCCCTAATGTTCTTTTCTGTTTTTCATACATATTTTTTAAAAGGAGGGTGTCTATGGCAAGGACGGAAGTAAAAGAAGCGGTAAACATACAGGTTACCTTACGACATACAAATAACCATCGTGAAATAGAGCAATATGCACGTGATGCCGTTCAGGCGTTGGACAAGGTCTTTTCGGGTATTGTCAACTGTCATGTAGTGCTCGACCATCAGAAAAACGACTTTGAGAAAAACAAGCTTGCGGAAATAACGGTCCACATTCCTCAGAACGTTCTTGTTGCCAAAGAAGCGGCGGCAAAGTATGAGCAGGCAATCGACAGTTGTGTGGATTCACTGGGGAGACAGTTGAGGAAACATAAGGAAAAGCTGCAGAATCACAGGTAATTTTCAAGCAACAGGGCCGGAGATCCGGCCCTGTTGTTCTTTGATGCACCTCTTAGCTTGTTTACTACCATGAACTTTGATCAAAAAGGCTTGAAAAGGCGGTCGATGACCGTTGAGTATTTTATTGAAAATATCAACAAGAGCATCGATATAAAGCTTCGTCGGTTGAACAGTGTCGATGAGCAAAAAAGACGTATTTACGATAGGGATCTTCACCGTCCAGGTCTCGCGCTGGCGGGATTCACCAATCTCTTTACCTACAAAAGGGTTCAGATTCTCGGTAATACCGAGACAAGATTTCTCAACCAACTCGATGACAAGACGAGGATAAAAGCGTTTGAAAATATCGTCAAGTATAAAGTTCCATGCATCATTCTTACAAGCAACAACAAGCTGGATCCGGTTTTGCTCGATATGGCTACAGATGCCGGTATTGCAGTTTTGGCCACGCGGAACGCTTCTACAAAAACCATTTTTCTGATTACCGATTTTCTTGTTGATCGATTTTCGGTTTATCAGCAGTATCATGGTTCAATGGTCGATGTATACGGGGTTGGCGTTTTCCTGGTTGGAAAAAGTGGTCTTGGAAAGTCGGAAGTCGCCCTTGACCTGGTTGAGCGAGGACATCGGCTGGTTGCTGACGATGCGGTTGTTATCAACAGGAAAGGAGAGAAAGTATTGATCGCTTCGAGAAATAACATCATCGACCATTTTATGGAAATTCGCGGTCTTGGTGTGGTCGACGTAAGAGCTGCTTTTGGTATAAGGGCGATCAGGGAAAAAAAGGTTGTGCAGGTAGTTGTTGAACTGCTGGAATGGAATGAAGGAATAGACTACGAACGTTTGGGGCTCGATACCAAAACAACAAGAATTCTCGGTGTCGAGGTACCGCTGGTTCAATTACCTATCAATCCGGGTAAAAATATTACCGTGATCATCGAGGTTGTCGCTCTCAACTATCTGCTGCAGCAACACTCGGGGTATGTGGCGGCAGAAGCTCTTGAGGACAGGATTAAAAGATCGATCGATGGGGAGTCAATGCTAAGCACCCGGTTTGGCAGTAACTATTTTGCAAAAGACTATGAATAGAAAAATAAGCATGAGAGGTATTGCCGTCATTTCTGTATTGTTTGCTGTGATGTTTGCAGGCTGTTCCGGAAAAGGACGAGTCAGTGGTTCCTCCGCTGGTGATTCGACGCTGGTGATTGCCATGCTTGGTGATGCCAACTATCTCAATCCGGTTATCGGAGCTTCGGTGACGTCGCGCAACGTGTACGGTCTTCTTTATCCGGGCCTGCTGAAAAGTGAGTTCGATACGACATCAGGTCTCTTGAACTTTGTGGCTCTCGAAAAAAAGCTGAGAGAAAGTGCTGAACATGGTTCCGGTAAGAAAACAGCAGGAGCTCTTGCCAGAACCTGGAAGATGAGCGAAGACCATCGTTCGATAACGTATATGCTGAGAAGTGATGCACGTTGGAATGACGGTACTCCTATTACATCTCATGATTTCAAGTTCACGTATGAACTGTACGCTAACCCTGTTATTGCAAGTCCTCGTCAGCAGTATCTCGCCGAGCTTATCGGCGCAGAAAAAGGAGAAATTGATTTCGACAAAGCAATCGAAACGCCTGATGACACGACTTTGGTGTTCAACTTTTACAAACCGGTTCCTGAGCAACTGGCTTTGTTCCATACTACTCTGACTCCGCTTCCAAAACATGTGTGGAAAGAGGTTCCGCCACAGGAGTTCAGGCATTCACCACTCAACCAGGACCCGCTTGGTGCAGGCCCTTATGTGCTTCAGGATTGGCAGAAGCAGCAGCAGATTGTTCTGGCTTCAAATCCGATGAGCAATCTTCCCAAGCCCGGTACTATCCCGCGTATCATGTTCAGAATCGTGCCTGATTATACCGTACGTCTCGCACAGTTGCAAACCGGGGCAGTAGACGTTGTCGAAAACATAAAACCTGAAGATTTTGACGGGCTCGAAGCCGCAAAAGCCGCTGTGGAAATAAAGCCAGTCGGTCTTCGCGTTTATGACTATGTCGGGTGGTCGAATATTGATCGTAATGCGTATCATCAAGATGGTACCATAAAACCGCACCCTTTGTTCGGCTCGGCAACGGTTCGGCGAGCTTTGACTCTGGCGATCGATAGGCAGTCCATTCTCGACGGTTATCTCGGGGAGTACGGGGTGGTTGCAAGCACCGATATATCTCCCTCTTTGAAATGGGCTTACAACGATGCGGTTGTTCCTTATTCCTATGATCCCGCTGAATCCATCAGGCTTTTGGAAAAAGAGGGATGGATGCCAGGGCCTGATGGTATCCGGGAGAAAAACGGCAGGAAGTTCAGTTTTGTTCTTTTTACCAATGCCGGGAATGAACGAAGGAATTTTGCAAGTGTCATCATTCAGCAAAATCTCAGGGAGATCGGTATCGATTGTCAGCTCGATGTTCAGGAGTCGAATGTCTTTTTTGAAAATCTGCGTTTGCGAAAAATCGATGCCTGGATGGCCGGATGGTCCATCGGACTTGAAATCGACCCTCTTGACAGCTGGGGTTCCGATCTGGAAAAAAGCCGTTTCAATTTTACCGGTTACCAAAATCCGAAGATCGATGAGCTTTGTGAGCTAGCCAAAGCCGAGCTGAATCCGCTTGATGCAAGACCTTACTGGATGGAGTACCAAGAGATTCTGCATCATGATCAGCCGACGACTTTTCTTTACTGGATAAAAGAGACTCAAGGGTTCAACAAACGGATAGAAGGTGAAGAGCTCAATATACTCAGTACCTTCTACAACATCGACGATTGGACGCTTTCTCCGTCCGCAAGCGTTGCGGAGTAGGGGAGGAAAGGCAAAGGTTAAAAGTGAGAAGGTAAAAGTCAAAAGGGGGATGGAAAATGATGGATGTGGGATCAATGTTGTATACTATTTGTTGTTGTTACAGGGGTGGCGTGACGGCTTTCTCTTACGAATCACGAATCAACTAACCGATGCTTGTCTACATATTGCGCCGTTTGCTGGTTGCCATACCGCTGGTATTCGGTGTTTTGACTCTGACATTTTTCATTATCAGGCTGGCGCCCGGTGATCCTGCTGCCATGTTTATACAGCCCGGGATCAGTCCTAAAGTTGCCGACCAGATTCGTGAACAGTACGGATTGAATGATCCGGTGTTTATCCAGTATATTAAATGGCTTGGAAGTGTGCTTCAGGGAGACTTTGGGCGCAGTTTCAGCCGTGCGCAGCAGCCTGTTTTCGATGTTATAGCGCAGGCGTTGCCGGTTACCATCACTATCGCCCTGCTTACTCTGGTAGCAAACTTTATTCTCGGTATCGTTATCGGGGTTGTTTCAGCAGTCAAGCAAAACAGCTTTCTCGACAGATTCCTGACGGTGGGTGCACTTTTTTTTTACTCGATGCCCGAGTTCTGGTTTGCCTTGATGATGATCATTGTTTTTGCGCTCAAGTTGCCGATTTTTCCGGTGTCGGGTCTTAACGAAATCGGGGCAGAATCTTATGGCCCGTTCAGGTTTATGCTGGACAGGATATGGCATCTCGTGCTACCGGTTACGGTATTGAGTATTAACGGTGCCGCCGGTATCGCCCGTTATGTTCGAGGCAGTATGCTCGAGGTGATACGTCAGGATTATATCCGGACAGCGAGGGCGAAAGGGTTGCCCGAAAAAGTGGTGATCGTGCGTCATGCTCTTCGCAATGCACTTTTGCCGGTCATTACCCTGATGGGCGGATCGTTGCCGTTCATTTTCAGTGGGGCACTGTTTATCGAGGTTATTTTTGCTTTTCCCGGCATGGGCCGCGTAACGGTAGAGGCTATTTTTGCCCGCGATTATCCGTTGATCATCGCAAATACTTTTATATCCGGCACGTTGATTATTATGGGTAATCTCATTGCGGATGTGCTTTATGCCGTCGTTGATCCGAGGATCAAGCTTTAATCAGTTATTTAAAACCTTTTTCTGTTGTTGCCGTGCGAGATGAATTGTTGAATACCCCTGCCAATTCTGCGGAGGAAAAATTTGAAGAGCAGATTCGCCCTGTCCAGCTCGATGATTTTACCGGGCAGCCACGTCTTACAGAGAATCTGCGCATATTTATAGCAGCAGCAAGGAAAAGGGGGGAAGCTCTCGACCACGTTCTGTTTTCCGGTCCGCCCGGTCTTGGAAAAACAACGCTTGCACATATCATTGCCGCGGAACTTGGCGGAGGGATAAAAGTGTCGTCCGGTCCGTTGCTCGATAAACCCGGGAACCTTGCCGGTATCCTTACGAGTCTTAACAAAGGGGATGTTCTTTTTATCGATGAGATCCACCGGCTGACTCCAGCTGTCGAAGAGTATCTATATTCCGCTATGGAGGATTTTCGTATCGATATTCTACTCGAGAGTGGTCCCTCGGCACGTGCCGTGCAATTGAAGCTCGAACCGTTTACCCTGGTTGGCGCGACAACCAGGGCAGGAATGCTGACCTCTCCTCTCCGAGCCCGTTTTGGGATATCCAGCCGCCTGGATTATTACTCTTCCGAAGTTCTTGAACGGATTATCGTCCGAACTGCAACAATCCTCGGGGTTGCCATCGAGGGGAGTGCAGCGGCGGAAATCGCCGGACGTTCTCGAGGAACTCCCCGTATTGCAAATCGTCTACTCAAGCGTGCCCGTGACTTCGCCCAGGTTGCCGATGCTCCCGTCATTTCGACTGAAATCGCCCGAAAAACTCTTGCGGCACTTGAAATCGATGACGATGGTCTCGATGATATGGATAAGAAAATCATGCTGACCCTGATTGAAAAATTTGACGGCGGTCCAGTCGGTATATCCTCTCTGGCTGTTTCTGTTGGTGAGGAGCAAGATACGATCGAGGAAGTGTATGAGCCGTATCTTATCCAGACAGGGTTCATTTCGAGGACTCCCAGGGGAAGGGTGGCGACGAAAAATGCTTATTTGAAGTTCACCGGTTCTTACCCTGGCTCGCAAGGTGACGGGCCCTTATTCGGGAACAAGTAGCAAGGATTATTGACAATGCAATCGTGAATAATGTGAGAATCCGTTTAGTTTTTTCTTTCGGTCATCTTTCAGGCTTGATCCGGAGATCGAGTTGAAAAGAAGACCGTCTATATTTTCCTGCGAATTACGAATCAACGTTTATCCGAGCCTGATACCATGAATGCACCTATTCGTTTTGTTGTTCTTTCGCTGTTTCTCGCCGGTTTCGTTTTTACCGGGTGTACGGGTAGTGCATCTGTGGGAAAAACAAGTCAGGCTCCCGACGATTCCCTTGCCGATCGGTCGAGAGACCTTTTTGTCGAAGGATCACTCTCGACGGTCAGCGGTGATTATCAAACTGCAATTACGCAGTTTCGAAAGATTTTGGCTGCAGAACCTGAAAATGCAGCGGTGCATTTCTCTCTTTCAAAAGCATATGTGGCGTTGGCTTTACCGGATTCTGCAAAACATTATGCGGAAAAGGCCGTCGAGTATAATGCTTCAAACAGGTATTACCGGCACCTGCTTGCAGGAATCTACTTCGATATGAAGATGTTCTCCGATGCCGCCATGCAATTTGAAAAGCTTGTGGAAACCGAACCTTCGGATACACGCAGTCTTTTTTTTCTTGCGCATGCATACCTTGCGGATGAAAAGCATGAAAAAGCGTTGGAGACTTTTGCGCGCATCCTGCAATTCGACCCCTCTAATGAAAACGCTCAGGTTCAGTCGCTATGGCTTGAACTGAAGCTGAAGCGTTACGGTGCGGCGATTCACAGCCTGGAAAGCATGATGGATGCAAACGGCTCTAACGACAAGCTCCAACTGACACTTGGGGAGCTCTATCTGCAATCCGGTAAACCGGCAAAAGCTCTGCAGATATTCCGGGAAATGATTGCGGAAACACCTTCGTTTGTTCCTGCTTGGATAGCTCTTTTCGAGACGTATATCGAGCAGGGGGAGCGAGAACTGTTTTTGACGGAGTTAAGGAGATTTTATGCTGTCGATGAAATTGAGTTTTCGAAGAAAATAGAAGCGGTGAAACTATTCATGCTCAGGGCGGAAAACGAACCATCCTATAGTGAGCATGTTCACACGATGGTGGATGAACTGGCGGCATTTCAGACAGGTGAGCCTTCTGTTTATGTTCTGAGGGGGATGTCTCTGCGTGTTCAGGGAAAGTACGATCAGGCACAAGAGGATTTTCAAAAAGCTCTTGAACTGAATCCTGAAAATCTTTTTGCCTGGGAGGAACTTGCCTCGACATATATGCTTCAGGAACGATATCACAATGTTTCTGATACTGTTTCACAGGCAAAGAAGCGTGCCGGGCGCTCGTCACTGCGTCTCGAGGTTTTTGACGGGTATGCACTTTTCCGGTCCGGTTCCTATCTGAAATCGGCGAGGGTGCTCGAGAAAGCCCGTAACTATGAGAAGCAGGAAACTCCTTCATGGCTGCTTGTTCAAGCACACATTACCCGCGCAATGGCTTATGATAAGTTGAAAAAACCGGAAAAAAGCATCGAAGCGTACAATGATGTTCTTGGGATCGATCCGGAAAATGCATTGGCTTTGAACAATCTGGCTTATCTCTATGCCGAAAGAGAGGAAAATCTCGATGAGGCGATGCAATATGCGAAGCAAGCTGTCGATACAGAGCCCGAAAATCCGGTTTTCCTCGATACGCTCGGGTGGCTGTATTATAAAACCGGTAATTATCAGAAAGCACGTGAAATCATTGAAATAGCGCTTTCCATGGAGCCCAATGAGCCTGAAATTTACGAACATCTTGCGGAAATCTACCGGGCATTGGGAGAGCCTGTTAAAGCGGAGGAGTACCTCAATAAAGCAGATCAGTTGAGACAGAAGGATGCAAGTCAAGAACCAAAGGGAAAAAGTTAAAAGGGAGAAGGTAAAAGAGAGGGTAGTAGGTAACAGGTAATGGGAAATAGGGAAATTAAAAAAAGGGTGCATCGAGAAAATCGAGCACCCTTTTGCTTTTTACCCGGTATGTAAAACCCTGAAATTAATCGTTTTCGAATTTTCTTGAAGCGAGGTACTCGTATGTTGCATAGCGGGCGTCGACCTCTTGCTGTATTTCAACGAAAAACTCTTTTGCCAGGTCAGGATGGCTTTTCTTGAGCATACGGAAACGGTTTTCCATGTTCAGGAACTGCTCGACAGGAATTTTCGGTTTTTTCGAATCGAGAATCAATGGATTCTTGCCTTCTTTTCTTCTGTCCGGGTTGTAACGGTAAAGTAGCCAGTGCCCTGAATCAACGGCGGCTTTCTGGTGTTCCATGCCGATAGCCATATCTATGCCGTGAGCTATGCAGTGAGAGTAAGCAATGATGACCGATGGGCCGTCATATGCTTCGGCTTCGAGGAATGCTTTTACCGTGTGCTCGTCCCTCGAACCAAGTGCTACGCTGGCGACATAAGCGGTGCCGTAGGTCATGGAGATCATTCCAAGATCTTTTTTCTGCAAAGGACGTCCTGCTGCGGCGAACTTCGCGACAGCTGCTTTCGGGGTAGCCTTGGATGACTGACCACCTGTATTGGAATATACTTCGGTGTCGAGTACCAGAAGATTGACATTTTCTGCGCCTGCAGTGACGTGGTCGACTCCGCTGTAGCCGATGTCGTAAGCCCAGCCGTCTCCGCCGATACCCCAGACGCTTTTCTTGACCAGCATGTCGGCCACTCCGAGCAGGTTCGCCGCTTCGGGGCGGTCAATGCCTGCAAGTTTTTCTTTCAGAACTTTTACCCTTTTACGTTGCTCGAAGATTGCCGGTTCGTTTTCCTGTGTGGCTTCGAGGATTTCGGTTGAAAGGGTTTCCCCTATCTCGGCTGAAAGCTCTTTTACCAGTTCTTCAGCATATTCTTTCTGCTTGTTGATCGAAATCCTGAATCCCATGGCAAACTCGGCTGTATCTTCGAACAGCGAGTTCGACCATGTTGGTCCGAGGCCGTCAGGGGTTGTACAGAATGGAGTTGTCGGCAGATTACCGCCATAAATGGACGAACAGCCTGTAGCGTTCCCGAGGACAAGCCTGTCACCGTAAAGCTGGGTCATGAGCTTTACGTAAGGTGTCTCACCGCAGCCGGCACAGGCTCCATTGAACTCGAACAGAGGCTGCTGCAACTGCTGTTCCCTGATGATACGGGGATTGATCCTGGACCGGTCGAATTCCGGAATGTTGATAAAGTAGTTCCAGTTGTCGATTTCATCCTCGCGGATCGGGGCCTGGAGATCCATGTTCAGGGCGTGACGTTCAGGATCTTTCTTGTCCCTTGCCGGGCAGATATGGGCACAGATTTCACAACCGGTACAATCTTCGACTGCTACCTGGATGGTATACTTCAGACCATCCCAGTTCTTGCCTTTTGCGTCGATGTACTTGAACGTCTTAGGGGCGTTCTCGAGATATTTCGGGTCGTATGCCTTGGAGCGGATAACGCCGTGCGGGCACATCAGTGCGCATTTGCCGCACTGGATACAAATATCCTTTTCCCAGACCGGAACCTTTTCTGCGAGGTTGCGTTTTTCGAATTTCGATGTGCCGACCGGGAATGTGCCGTCCGGAGGCATCTGGCTTACCGGTACGTTATCTCCTTCACCTGAAATGATTTTCGCCAGGGTGTTGCAGACAAACTCAGGAGCTTCACCCGAAATCGGAGGCCGCATGGCTTTTTTGCTGTCGGCAACCGACCCGAGAGGTACCTCGTGAAGATTTGATACAGAGTTCTCAACTGCCTGAATGTTCTGGTTGACTATATCGTCACCTTTCTTGCCGTAGGTTTCACGAATTGACTCTTTGATCTTGTCAATGGCTTCTTCACGGGGAAGTACACCGGAGATGGCAAAAAAGCACGCCTGCATGATCGTATTGATACGTTGACCCATGTGGCTTTCTTCAGCCACTTTGTAAGCGTCGATCGTATAGAGTTTCGCTTTTTTGTTTATCAGGTACTCCTGGACGAGTTTCGGCAGGTGATCCCAGAGTTCTTCCGGTGAGTAGTGAGAGTTCACCAAAAGTGTTCCACCTTCCTTGAGGTTTTTCACCAGATCGATCGATTCGAGGAAAATCCAGTGGTGGCAGCCGATAAAATGCGCGGTTGATACCTTGTAAGTCGATCTTATGGGATCGGGACCGAACCTGAGATGCGACACGGTAATCGAACCGGCTTTCTTGGAGTCGTAGACAAAGTAGCCCTGAGCATAGTTATCGGTGTTTTCACCGATAATCTTGATGGTGTTTTTGTTCGCGCCGACCGTACCGTCCGATCCAAGTCCATAGAACATAGCCCTGAAGACGTTTTCTTCCTCTATACAGAGGTTCTCATCGTAATCGAGGCTTGTATGTGTAACGTCGTCGGTAATGCCGACGGTAAAATGATTTTTCGGCTCTTCCTGTGCAAGGTTATCGAATATTGCCTTGACCATGGCGGGCGTGAACTCTTTCGATGAAAGGCCGTATCGCCCACCTATCACTTCGGGATGGTTTTCGTCCATACCTTCGTGAATGGCATTGACAACGTCGAGATAAAGAGGTTCTCCGGCACTGCCCGGTTCTTTCATACGGTCAAGTGCGGCAATGGATTTTACGGTTGACGGGAGTGCAGCCAGGAAGCGTTTCACATCAAACGGGCGGTAGAGGCGAACCTTGATCAAGCCGACTTTTTCGCCTTGGCGGTTCATGTATTCAACTGTTTCAAGTGCGGTTTCAGCGCCAGATCCCATCATGATAATGACCCGATCTGCATCCGGTGCACCGTAGTATTGGTAGAGCTTGTACTGACGTCCGGTCAGTTCTGCGAATTTGTCCATTGTTTTTTCTACAATGTCCGGGCAGGCATTGTAGAACGGGTTGACGGTTTCACGGCCCTGGAAGTAGACGTCCGGGTTCTGCGATGTTCCCCGAATGATCGGTACATCGGGTGACATCCGCCGGTTTCTATGGGCGATAACCAATTCGTCGTCTATCATGCTCTTGATCTGGTCATCGGGGAGCACTTCTATCTTGGTGATTTCGTGCGAGGTACGGAAACCGTCGAAGAAATGAAGGAACGGCACGCGTGACTCGAGCGTGGCTGCTTCGGCAATCAATCCAAGATCCATGACTTCCTGACCGGAACATGACGAGAGTAGTGCGAAACCTGTTCCGCGTACCGACATCACGTCGCCATGGTCACCAAAGATGGAAAGTGCCTGGCAGGCAAGTGAGCGTGCAGAGACGTGTATGGTACAGGGGCTTAGCTCTCCTGCGATCTTGTACATCGACGGGATCATGAGAAGCAATCCCTGAGCAGCGGTAAACGTTGTGGTCAAGGCTCCTGTCTGGACAGCGCCATGAACCGCAGCGGCAGCACCTGCTTCGCTCTGCATTTCATCTACCAGTGGGACGGTGCCCCAAACATTCGGGAGTCCTTCTGCAGCCCATGCGTCTGAATACTCTCCCATGTTCGAGGCCGGTGTAATAGGATATATTGAGATAACCTCGTTTGTACGATAGGCAACATAAGCCAGTGCTTCATTGCCTTCCAATGTCTTATAAATCCGACTCATTGTATAATAAAATAGAAAACAGGTTATTGTTGGCTGGACTTAACGTGTAACTGTATCAGGTATGTCGGAACGATTGATTCTCCTTCGAACCGAAAAAATAATCAAAGAATCAATATACATCATTTTAATTACATTTCGATATGATAAAGTTGTCGGCTGTTTGATTCCGGCGTCTGTAACCGGCTTACTTTTTTTAAGCCTTTTGTTTCATTGACTTTTTTCGAAGTTTATTTTCATGAATGATATCGTTTATGGCAGGAACGCTGTGCTCGAGCTGCTCGCTTCGAACCCTGAAAAGATCGAAAAGATCTACATGCAGTTCAATACAGGGCATCACAAGCTCAAAGAAATTCTCATTACATCCAAGCGTTCAAGGATTCCGACAGGTAAAGCACGCCTTGAAAAACTCAGTGAGATTGCAGGAACAAGCAAGCATCAGGGGGTTTGCGCACTGATTAGCACGATACGTTATTATCAACTCGATGAAATTCTTCAGAACCCTCGCAATACCAGTCCTTTGATCGTTGTTCTTCCCGGGTTGAACGATCCACATAATGTCGGGGCTATCATCCGCACTGCCGAAGCGGTTGCAGCCGATGCCGTCATACTGGTCGATGGCAAGGGTACCCCCGTCAATGCAGCAGTGCACAAGGCGTCGGCAGGAGCTGCTTCACACATGCGGTTATGTAAGGTGAGAAGTCTTGTTACCTGCCTCAAGATGTTTCGGGAAAAAGGGTTTCAGGTTATCGCCGCGGATATGCATGCGGAGAAAAACTACACGGATATTGATTTTAGACTTCCTTCGGTTTTGCTGATGGGGAGTGAAGGCGGGGGGCTTACACCTCATAGCCGTGAACAGTGTGACTGTCTTGTCCGCATACCGATGGCCGGGTGTGTCGAGTCATTGAATGTAAGCGTTTCGGCAGGGGTTTTGCTCTACGAAGCGATGCGCCAACGGCTGTTGTAGGGTGTCTTGAAAAACCTGCTGCGGTTTCCGATGGCTTCGTTGAGCGGTGCTTGGAATCCTCATGTACTCTGTGTACACTCCGGTTCCTGTGCTCCGTTCGTCTCGCTCTCGAAACTCTCGCGACGGTTTTTCCTGTTTTTTGTCGGTTGCCGACTGAGTACCGGAGACTGATTTCCGCGTAGCGTGAGCTGCCTCCCCATCTTTTGCCGGATGTAAAAAAATATTACCTTGGTTTTTTAATTGATCACTTTCAATCTCACTGAACAATTAAACAGCTTACGGCCATGAATTTCCCAGATGATCTCCGCTATACCAATGACCATGAATGGGTCAAAGTGCTTGAAGACGGAACAGTTCGTGTCGGAATAACCGATTTTGCCCAGTCCGAGCTGGGTGATGTTGTTTTTGTTGAAACAAAGCCCGTGGGCGCTTCCTTGAAGCAGCATGAGGTTTTCGGTACAGTCGAGGCCGTAAAAACCGTTGCCGACCTGTTTGCGCCGGTCGCTGGCTCAATCAAAGCGGTAAATGAAGCTCTCGATGCGGCGGAAGTCGTCAACACCAGTCCTTACGAAGAAGGCTGGATGATCGAGCTTACCGTGGATGATCCCGCGCAGCTCGAGGCATTGATGACGGCCGAGCAGTACAAAAAAACAGTCGGGGAGTAGAGCAATGCCATTTATTGCCAATACGGACAGCGACCGTGATGAGATGCTTAAAGGAACAGGCGTGGCATCTTTTGACGAACTGATTGCGGATATTCCTGAAGAACTTCGTCTGAAAGAGCCGCTCGATCTTCCTGCAGCACTCACCGAGCCGGAAGTAATGCACCTTATGGAGAAACTCGCTGCAAGTAATGTCTCTACGGCGAGCCATGTCAGTTACCTTGGCGGAGGTGCCTATGACCATTATATCCCTTCTGCAATCAAGACCATTGCATCACGCAGTGAGTTTTATACCGCCTATACTCCTTATCAGGCCGAAGTTTCCCAGGGTACGCTTCAGGCTATCTATGAGTACCAGAGTATGATCTGCCGGCTTTATGGCATGGATACGGCAAATGCATCACTTTATGACGGTGCGACGGCTCTTGCCGAAGCTATTTCTATGGCTATGGTTGTCACCGGCCGTTCAAAGGCTGTTGTAGCAGGCAAGTTGCACCCGAATTCCCTGCATGTTCTCAGGACATTCATCGAGGCTGGTGGTGACCGTGCGGTTGTTCAAAATGTTCTGACGGATGGCGTTTGTGATATGGAAAGTCTGGAGAAAACTGTCAATGAGGGCGTTGCTGCCGTCATTGTCCAGCAGCCGAACTTTTACGGATGCCTCGAGGACGTCGATCGTATCGGTGCAGTTGCCCGCGATAACGGAGCTCTTTTCATCGTTTCGGCAGACCCGGTTTCTCTTGGAATTCTCGAAGCTCCAGGCAATTACGGTGCGGACATTGCTGTCGGCGAAGGGCAGCCTCTTGGCAGCGCATTGAATTTCGGCGGTCCGTATCTCGGAATTTTTGCCGCCAAGAAAGACTATGTCCGCAAGATACCGGGACGGCTTGTCGGAATGACCAGAGACAAGGATGGGGAAGATGGTTTCATTCTTACTCTGCAGACGAGGGAGCAGCATATTCGACGCGAAAAGGCAACCTCGAATATCTGTACCAATCAGGCTCTCAATGCTTTGCAGGCGGTGGTGTATCTCTCTCTTCTCGGTAAGCAAGGGCTCAAGGAGGTTGCGGATCATTCCTTGCAGAAATCACATTATCTTGCCGGCAGGATTGCCGAACTGCCGGGATATTCGTTGAAATATCAGCAGCCGTTTTTCAGAGAGTTCGTGGTAAAGACACCGGTACCGGCGGAGAGGGTTGTAACAACGATGCTGGAGCAGGGGATTCTTGCCGGTTACGATCTAAGTGCTGTAGGTGATGAAGGATTGCTGGTTGCCGTGACCGAGAAGCGCACGCAAGAGCAACTTGACGATTTTGTCCGGAAACTCGGGGCTGTCAGTTGACAAGCCCCAGGCTCCTGAGTTCTTCCTTGACCTGTTCTTTATTCTCCTCTTGCAGAGCAACAAGTGGCAGGCGGTAGATCTCCTCGATCATTCCCATCAGCGAAAGGCTGTATTTGACCGGTACAGGGTTACTTTCGATGAAGTTCAGACTGAAAAGCCTGCGAAGCCTATTGTTGATCGTTCTTGCTTCCTCGAGATTGCCTTCGCGCATTAGCGTGACAAGCTGCTTTATTTCGCCAGGTACCTGGTTTGCCGCGACCGATATGACGCCGTCTCCCCCAAGGGCCATGAACGGCAAAATAAGCGGGTCTTCTCCGGTAAGGACAGAGAAGCTTTGAGGGCGCAGTGCAAGCAGTTCGATGATCTGACTCATATTGTCCGACGCTTCCTTTACGGCGGCGATATTTTCAAAGTCATTCGCCAGACGGAGAATGGTTTGAGCCGTCATGTTGCTGCCTGTTCTTCCTGGTACGTTGTAGACGATAATCGGTATGGAAACCGCTGCGGCGATGTGGCTGTAGTGCTGATAAAAGCCTTCCTGTGAAGGTTTGTTATAGTACGGGGCAACCGAGAGCAGCGCCTGTGCTCCAGCTTTTTCCGCGTTTTTTGCCAGCGTTACCGCATTGTCCGTGGCATTGGTTCCCGCTCCTGCAGCAACAAGGATTTTGTTTCCGGCTTCTTCACGGACGATCTCGATTATTTCGGTTTGTTCGCCTGCGGTAAGAGTCGGAGATTCTCCGGTTGTTCCGCATGGAATGACAATATCCGTTCCCGCGGCAATATGAAACTGTACGAGCCGACGCAGCGCTTCTTTGTCGACCGACAAATCTTGCTTGAACGGTGTTACCAGGGCAACTGCGGAACCGGTGATTTTTCTTTTTGACATAAACGATCTAAACTGCGTTGAAAGACTTCTGCAAGTCCGGCATGATATCCATGATTGGTAGTAAGTATAAGGGAAACTTATCTTTTTTGCTACAGGGCACCACTTTTAATTTGCTCACTGCAGCCGTTGCCGTGTGTGGAGCAGGTAGAGCAGCTTCCGTAAACTGTTTGTTGAACAGCGGAGCAACCGGAGAGTATTATGCTTTGAAAAGGCCGTAGATGTCTGTCGTATGCTCTGGGTTTTTTAGTCCTGCCCGTTTTTTTTTGCATGTTCGATGAGTTCCTCGGCTGCACGCAGGGAGGATTCGGATCGTTGTCTGCCGCTTAGAAGATTCGCGACCGCCTCGACATGTTGTGCACCGTTGAGGGGTCTGACTTTCGTCCGGGTGCGCTCGTTCTCTACAGTTTTTTCAACTGAAAGGTGACTGTCTGCCATTGCGGCTATCTGTGCAAGATGGGTAATCGAAATGATCTGATGCTTTCTTGAAAGGTTCCTGAGGCTCCTGCCGACTGCATCGGCTACCTTTCCGCTTATTCCGGTATCGATTTCATCGAAAATAAGAATGGGAAGTTCAGTGTTTTCGGCAAGAACGCTTTTCATGGCAAGCATGACCCTTGAGATTTCTCCTCCTGAAGCAATTCTTGCAAGTGGTTTCGGGAATTCACCGATATTGGTGGAAAGAAGAAATTCGATACGGTCATAACCATTGTCATAAGCTGTATAACGTTTTTCTCCAATGGATATATCTCCATTTTCCGAGACATCCTGACCAATGCTGACGCTGAACACGCCGTGGGGAATTCCGAGCTTTCGAAGCTCTCTCACTATGGCTTTTTCCAGATGTTTCGCCGTTTTTTGACGCTCCGAAGATATTGCTGCCGCAATCTCTGACAGCTCTTTTCCGAGAGATGCTATTTCTTCGCAAATGTGTTCATTCCTTTCGGAAAGGTTGCTTTCCAGGGAAAGTTCTTCAATGATGTTTTCCTTGAGATCGATAAGTTCTTCAATGGTTTTCCCGTACTTTTTCATTGCACGTTGCAACTGCATCTGACGTTCCCTGAGCACTTCGAGATGCTCTGGGTTGAACTCGATACTTTCAGAATAGTTCCGGACGGCCCGACTGAGTTCTTCGACGAGGCTTTTTGCGCTTTCTGCATCTTCGAGGTGTGCGTAAAAGCTTTTATCTATTGCCGCCAGACTGCCGAGTTGCTGAACGGCTTCAGAGAGCTGGACAAAAGCCGAGCGTTCCGTATCGTAGAGCTGTTCGTTGATCGCCGCACACAAACTGAAACGCGTTTCGGAATTTTCGTGCAACGTGATTTCCTCTTCAAGTTCGGCACTTTCACCTTTTTTGAGACCGAGCGACTCGAGTTCTTTGAGCTGGTACTCGAGCAAATCGCGTTTTTCCTGTATCCGGTCTGTGTCGGCAACAAGTCGTTCGAGTTCTTTTCTTCGCTGTTTCAGGTGCGCGTAAACTTTTTGATATGATTCGACGCGATCTGCAAACTGTCCGAATCCGTCCAGCATCGAAGCATGTGTTTCGGGGTGGAGGAGGAACTGGTGTTCGTGCTGGCCGTGAAGATCGATGAGAAGATCTCCCACCCGCTTAAGGACCTGCAGGGTGCAGGGAGAATCATTGATAAAACATCGTGATTGTCCTTTTGCTGAAATTTCCCGGCGCAGGAGAATCTCATCACCATGGTCGATTTCCGCCTCGTCGAGAATAGGAGACAGCCTGTGAGGGCTTTCGGGGATCATGACCGCCTCTATAATCGCTTTGCTTGATCCCGAACGGACGAGGTCGCTGTTGGCTCTGATGCCGAGAACCTGATTCAAAGCTCCTATGAGAATCGATTTACCGGCACCTGTTTCACCGGTAATGATGGTCAGTCCTTTGGAAAACTCGATGGAGAGTTCTTCGATCAGAGCGAAATTCTTGATGTAAAGGTTGGTAAGCATAGTCAAAAGATAAAGCTTCGGTGACATGAATAACAAGCTTTATCATCTGACAAGCGCCATTTGGTCTTCAAGCTCGACCATACCGCTGAATGCACTGCCGGCGATCGTAACCCTGATCAGGTAAAGACCGGAAAGTGCTGCAGTGCCGTCGTCGCAAAGGCCGTTCCATTCGAAACTTCCCTCTGGTCCAGAGGGGAGGCCCTCGGCCAGGTTCCTTGTCGATTTGCCGTCGCTGTCATAGATGACGGCTGTAACCTGATAGGCTCCGACGGGAAGCTTGTAGCGTATGATTGCTTTTTCCCCATTACCGTCGAGGTCGGGGGAAAATGTTTTCGGATCCATTGACAATGACGGTTTTTGGCCAAGCCGGTCAGTTGACAGGTAGATACTGTTTTTTCTGCCGGGAGTGGCTGCGTATTCACCGTCCATCGAGGAGGACCAGCTTTCAGGTGAGTTTGATGACAACCGGTCATTGAATTTTTCCAGAGAACGGCCTTTAGTGTTTTTTACATAAGGATTATGCCATACACTGTTGTACGAAACAGAATCGATCACTGTTCCATTGACGTCTTTCAGGGTGACGCAATCCATGTCGTTATTGAGAGAAAACGTTTTGCGCTGGACAATGAAAATTCTTACGGAGGGGTCATGAGAAAGGTAGTCGTAAAACCGAACTAGCCGTGAGGCTTCACGATCCAGGCTTTCTTCCGGCACTATGATGCCGTATTGCCCTGGGGCAAGGAGGTTGTCAGCCGAAGGATCTTCCGCAAAATGGTAGGTATATCGTTTACCGCTCGAGGTTGGACAGTCCTGGAAATACCAGCCATGAAGATTGACGGTTTCTTTGCCGGGGTTGTAGATTTCCACGAAATCCGGCTGATCCTCGAGACCGTCATCTTTTTGCTGGACTGGAGCGAAAAGAATTTCGTTTATAACCGGGAGTGTTTTGTTTTCAACAATTATCGATGTACCGTTAAGTGATATTGTATCGTTGTTTGTTTTGCAAGACGATAAAAAAAGCGTAGTTAGGAAAAGGATAAAAAAAAACCGCATAACGGCACTTATTTACTTGTTGTAGGTTGGGTATGTGGAACGTAGTCCGGGACAGATGAGGCAAGTCCGGAAATATGTCATTCCCGGACTGTCCCGGTCAACCGTTGCCGGAAGAAGAGTCCTTTTTTTGAGAGGGTTTATCATCCACTGCTTTGGTGAATTCATCTTCTATCTCTGTTTGTGCTTTCCTGAACTCTTTCATGCTTTGGCCAAGCCCTCTTGCGAGTTCCGGGAGCTTTTTGGCTCCGAAAAGCAGAAGTATCACCAAGAAAATTAAGATGAGTTCGGAACCACCTGGTAACCCGAATAAAAACATGGTTGTGTCTCCTGATAATTTATGTCACAGTGCGGAACCTGAATATTGTCCGCTTGAATGTAAATATATAACCAATACCCGTGCTTTAAACAAGGTTTTTTGTTTTTTGGCCTATATAGTGATATGGTTATGTGTTGCGCATTGCGATAACTGTTTTTCCCGCAAGAGTTTTCTCTCCTTCCGAAACAACAATTCGGGCGTTATCGGGGAGAATGATGTCAAGGCGGGAGCCGAATTTAATCATGCCAAATCTGTTCCCGGCTTCAACGTGTTCTCCTATTGTGAGGTTACAGACGATTCTTCGGGCAACGAATCCGGCGACTTGTGTGAAAAAGACCGGAAAGCCGCTGTTTTGCAGACCAATCTCCATTCGTTCATTGTTGTTCATGCTGTCATGATCGAATGCCATGAGAAATTTTCCTTTGTGATAACAAAGATGTTCGATTCGGCCACTGAAAGGGATTCTGTTGACATGGACGTTGAAAAGCGACATGAAGATGCTAACAAGTGTTGAATCCGTTCCGGTAAAAGGGTGCGAAACCTTTTTTATCAAGAGTACCCTGCCGTCAGCAGGTGCAAGGATTGCATTCGGCTCTGCAGGGGCAATGCGTGAAGGATCCCGAAAGAAGTAGAGTGTGAACAAGAAAAATCCTGAGGCAGCTGCAAGCAGCAGGATTTTTACGACTCCAGAGGATAACAGCCCTCCGGCGGCAAGTAGGGCACAGATGAGAAATGTCTTGGCGATTGTGCTGCGGCCGTAACGGGATGGCATGTTGAGAGAGTGTTACGTTATTGAAATAGTTATTTGCCTTGTTGTTTTTCGATTGTCGAGATGAAAGGAGCATTTTGTTTGTTGTGGGATAAAATACAATACATTACAGAATCTGTTTCATAAAAAAGAAAAACTGCACTATGCCTCGTGAGCTCAATAATGTCGAGCGTAAATTTCTTGAGCAGCTGATTGTTCGCAACCTTGTTCTTGCAGGAGAACATGTTCTGGCTGCAGTTTCAGGAGGCCCTGATTCCATGGCTTTGCTCCATCTTCTTTGTGCGGTCAGGCCGGTTTTGCACTGCAAGGTCAGCGTTGCGCACTGTAATTTCCAGTTAAGGGGGCGGAGTAGTCTGCTCGATGAAGAGCATGTTCGCCAAGAGGCTGAAAAACTTGGCCTTGCGTGTCACGTTCGGCATTTCGATACACGAAAGGATGCTCATGAATGGAAGCGATCGATAGAGGAAACGGCAAGAATAGAGCGTTATAGTTATTTTCATGAACTGATCGAACAACACGGTTTCGACAAGATCGCCACAGGACATCATGTAAGTGATAATGCGGAAACCATCTTGTTTAACCTTTTCCGGGGAACGTCAATTCCCGGTTTACGTGGAATTCGTGCGTTTCATGGCCATATCATTCGCCCGTTGCTGTTGATGCAGAAGGCGGATATCCTCGGGTACATCGTGGAAAAAAAGATTGATTACCGGACGGATGCAAGCAACCTCGGGGTTGAACCGGATCGTAACTTCATTCGCCACAAGGTTATTCCTCTTATAGAGGAGCGTTTTGAAAACAAACTGCTTCCTTCATTGCAAAGGATTTCGGATCAGGCTGCCGAACTGGAGGAGTTTCTTGAACTGCATTTTGAACGACTTGCCCAGGATGATGAAGGGCTTGTCCTGACCGACCACCGGCTGTTGGTGTCTTCACTCTTGCGGTTGACGGTTTTCGAAAGAAAGGAGCTCTTGAAGCGGGCTTTACAGGATTACGGACGTGAACCCTCATCGCGGATACTGCAGCAGCTTGTCGATCTTCTCGAAACTCAACCGGGGCGTAAAATCGATCTGTCTGCAGAGCTCGAGGTGGCCTGGAAGGGGAAGTACTTGATTTTCAGGAGGAAAGGTAACGGGTAGTAGGTAAATAGGTAATAGGGAGTAGGGAATGGTGGGAAGTCCTGCGCACTTGATGCGGCATCCATGGCGACGTTCATTGAAAGATGGATCCCCGGGTCGCGCTTCGCTTGCCCGAGGATGACTTTTTTATCTTTTCTTTAGTACTCGTCACTCGTCTACTGATTTTCTCCGTTTTCCATTTCGGGCTTGAAGAAGCTCAGTGGCAAATCGGTTTTTACGATGACCGATTCAAGGTTCTGCATCACATCAAGTTCTTTGAGAAATGCCTTTGCCGGTTCGGCGGTCCTTGTTCCGGAACTGCTTGAAAGCTTGATCGCGCCCCACAGGAATGTCGATGCAAAATAAGCGGAAGTTTTGTTCTGGTAGATCCATTCGGTGTGTCCTTCAACGCCATCATCAAATTTCAGGGACAGCGCCAGCTGTTTGATGCGGTTGAGGTTACCCAGGGTTTTCATGTCCTTGTTACCGGATGTCAGGCTCTGTAATGCTCCTAATGTCCAGTTTGTTGAAGACAGGGTGAACCAGAAATGTGACTTGTAAATTGCCTTGTCGATAAGCTTTGCGGTTGTCTGGTCGCGATCGAGAAAATTTTTTTCGGGCTCGAGAAAACCTCTCAGCAATTGCTCGCTGTTAGCCAGGATAACTTGTCGGGTTCCCGGTCGACATACCCAAAGTGTATCGGAAAGAGCGTAACATTCTTCACTGCCGTACTGCTTGGTTTCAATGCTTTTCTCTTTGAGATACCCTGTCGTCAGCTTGTCTTCGAATGCTCCCCACAGAATACCGAGGTACTTCTGTTTTTTGGTGTTCTGCTGTTGAAAAGCTATAAGGAGGGTATCCAGATCGCGGGCGGGAACAAAACCGGTTTCATCAACGACCTGTCGTAATGCCTTGTCTGTTTGCAGCCAGTTCATCTCTTTGAGCGAGTCGGGCATGACTTCCTGCCAAAAAGGGCTCTGTTTGATGTCTTTCAACCCGGCATAGATCAATGCGTCGGAAGTTCCTGGTAAACGGTCGATTACTGCAACCAGCTCAGCGTTCAGCGATTCGGGGTCGGTTACTGGTTTCGGCCAGTTGACCCATAATAGCTGGGCGATAAGCCCGATAGTGCCTATAACCAGGGTGATCAATAGAAGGCTTGGCTTTTTTTTCTTTTTTTCACCTCCGATCTGCTGGTCTGACTGTTCTGGTTGGTTTTCCATTCGAACTTTAACTATTGTTCTGAATCGCTTGTCTGGCAAGAAAGTCACAGCGGTTATTGAACTCATTGTCGCTGTGGCCTTTAACCTTGTGAAAAGTAACGTTATGTAATCTAATCAACTCCAGGATTCTTTTCCAAAGGTCTATATTTTCAACCGGTTTTTTTGCCGATGTTCTCCAGTTGTTTGTTGTCCATTTTTTCAGCCACTGCTGATTGATTGCATTGACGAGGTAGCTTGAATCACTATAGAGGCCGACATCACATGGTTCCTTTAATGCTTCAAGGGCTTTGATGGCAGCCATCAGCTCCATTCTGTTGTTTGTCGTTGAAGGGGAGAATCCGGAAATTTCCCGTCGGACATCGCCAAACATGAGCAATGCTCCCCAACCACCTTTTCCGGGGTTTCCACTGCATGCACCGTCAGTGTAGATGATTACTTTTTTCGGCATTGTGCTATCAGTACCATGTTGTGGGTTTGTTGGTCTGTTGGAAAGGTGCCGGAAACCGGCAATAGGGTAAAGACAAAAAAGCTCAACCATGTGATTGGTTGAGCTCAGGAAAAGTAAGAAAGCGTTTACCGGAAATTATTTGAGTAACTTAGCGAGTTCTGCGGTTCCGGTTTTCGACATGATTTTCATTGCCTTTGCGGAAAGGCGAACTTTGACCCAACGTTTTTCCTCTTCAAGCCAGATGCGTTTGGTATGAAGGTTTGGCTCGAAACGCTTGCGGCGATGGTTATTGGCGTGTGATACTGTATTTCCGTACTTGGGCCTTTTTCCTGTCAGTTTACAAACTTTGGACATAATTGCGTTCTGTTCTCGTTGTGAAAATGATTGCGAATATAGCAATTCTTTTTCAAAGTAAAAAAGCAAGGGGCGAAATTACGGCCTTATACCAATAGCGCAAACCATCATTGAAAGGACATACAGCAGTGTGCCGAAAGCGTTGTACCACACTGCCTTCTCCTTTGGATTATCGATAAGTGTCTTTTGCATCGGGAGCTGGAATGCAAGCAGAAGTATCGCTATACCCGACATGAGATATGCCGATTTTGCAAGCAGGATCCCTATAGCGACCAGCTGTGCGATGTCCATGATCACGGATGCGAGTATGGCAGCTTTTTTCTCGCCGAGTTGAACAGGGATCGAGGCTACCTTTCTGATGTTATCTCCCACTACGGATTTAAAGTCGTTAAGTGTCATGATGCCATGGGCACCGATGGAAAATATTATTGCCAGCGCGATTGATTCTGAAGATGGTACTCCCTGGGTGATTGCAAAACTGCCAGTAAGCCAGGCTACGCCTTCATAGGCGAGACCGACGATGAGATTGCCGAACCATCCGTTTCTTTTCGCTCGTATTGGCGGGCCCGAGTAAGCGTGGGACATGAGTACCCCGACAAAGGCGATTGCCATGACATAAGGATGGATCGACCAGGCGACGAGAAATCCCGTCATGATAAGTGTAAACGTGATAATCCAGCTTGCCTGCTTTGATATTTTTCCTGCCGGAATAGGCCGATCGGGTTCATTGATTGCATCCACTTCACGGTCGAAGTAGTCATTCATGGTCTGAGACATGGCGCACATCAAGGGACCTGCAAGGATGACGCCTCGAAGCAGGATGGACCAGTTGGATGCGATATCTTCGCCTGTAGACACTACACCACAGGCAAAAGCCCACATGGGAGGAAACCATGTGACTGGCTTCATAAGGGGCAATATTGCAGAGGGCTCCAGTTTGAAACCTGGCTTGTTGACATTGTTGAGGGCCCGCTGTATTGCTTTTTCCCTGGCTGCGCCTACTCCGGAAGAGAGTAATTGAGCCTGCAGGTTCTGCTTCAGCTCGGTATTACCGGCGTTACGTCCGTTCATGGTTTACTGGTTCATGAAACAAAGCAACAATAATACGAGTTTTTCTGCAGAAATGTAAGCATTTACTTATGCGATGTGCGGTATTTGTCGGCAATTTCACTATTAAGGGAAAGAATACGTGAAAACTGCGCAGCTGCTTTTCCGCTTTCCAGGCAGTTTCTGGTTTTCATTAAACCGTCATCGATACAGCTGGCAGTGCCGGAGACATAACATGCCATTGCCGCACTGTAGAGTGCAGCTTCTGTCTGGGCTTCCGTAGCGCTTCCGTCAAGAATTTTCAGAATAATCTCGGCATTATGTTTTTTGTCGCCCCCTTTTAAATCTGCAATGTTCCATCGGGAAAGACCGAATGTTTCAGGCAGAACTTCGTGATAAAATATTTCTCCTTCGTGAAGTTCTGTAATACGTGTCGGGCCGCATACGCTTGGCTCGTCAAGTCCTGCCCCTGTTTCGGTTTCTCCATGGACAACCAGTGCATGACGGCAGCCTGTCGCTTTCAAGGTTTGTACGTAGATGTCCATGATATCCATATCGAAAACGCCGACAACCTGCCGGTTTGCCCGGGCGGGATTAACCAGGGGGCCGAGCATGTTGAAAATGGTTTTTATGCCCAGTTCCTTACGTACATGCGCTACCGCTTTCATCGAAGGGTGATACAGCGGGGCAAAAAGAAAGGCGAAACCGGTTTCATGAAAAAGCTCTTCGGTACCTTTCGGTGGTAAGTCTATGTTATACCCCAGTGTTTCGAGGACATCAGCGCTTCCACAATGGCTCGTGACGGAGCGGTTTCCATGTTTGGCTATACGGACCCCCGTACCGTTTGCGATTATTGCAGCAGCGGTAGAGAGATTGAATGTCCCTGCTTGGTCTCCTCCTGTGCCACAGGTGTCGACAGCATTTTCATCAAGATGAACGGGCAGTACCCTGGAAATAAGGGAACTATAAGCACCGATGACTTCTTCAGCAGTTATTCCCTTTTTTTGGAGTAAAACGAGAAAGGCCGCTATAACGCTGTCCGGAAACTCGCCCTGTATGATTTTTGCTATGCAACCTTCCATTTCTTTGCGTGAAAGGTCGCAATCTGCGAGCAGCTTGTAAAGTAACTCCTTATACTGCATAGAATAAAGCTTTAACAAAAAGAAGAAAAAACTTAAATCTTGTACTGAACATTTTTGCACGTGTTCAGTATCACTATGTTTTTCATGCGATTGTTTCTCTCCTTCCGGGTGAAGCGAACATTGAAAGCCCTCTCTTTTTAATCCCCGGCAAGCTTGAATATGCAGACCATGGTGAATCTGCTTCAGTACAGCGAACTATCCCCCTGTTTGTCAGGGCGGTCGACAATCGCTCGGTTAAGGTTAAAAGTATAAATTAAAATAAGAATGGCAACGATAAGAATGAATAATTAAATCAGTAAAATGGGGTTAACACAGTATGTCTCAAGAGCTTGAGTCACTTTTTCGGAAAATGTTTCGGTTAGGGGTTGATACCTTTATGGTGTCTGATCTGCATGTGATCAGATGGTTGACAGGGTTCAGCGGTTCCAATGCAAGAGTATTGCTTAATCGTCATCACAGCGCATTGTTTACAGATTTTCGCTATGGTGAACAGGTGAAGCATGAGGTGGACTCTATGGAGTCGGTCATTATCCAAAACAGCTTCGTCGATACTTTCGTTGATGGAGGATATCTGCAGGGAAAAAAGCTGGGTATTCAGGCTGAGCAGGTGACGGTGTATGATGCCGGACAACTCGGAGAGAAGTTAAAGGGGGTCGACATAGTGCCCGTGCATGGTTTTTTTGACGAGTTCCGGGAGCTCAAAAACGAGCTGGAAATTGCATGGATGAAACAGGCGGCGGCAATCAGTGAAAAGGTTTTCGAAGAAATTTTGCCTCTGATATCTACCGAAGCAACGGAAGCCGAGATAGCAGCTGAAATTTCCTATCGTCATAAGCGCTACGGTGCCGAAAAAGACTCTTTCGATCCTATCGTAGCTTCCGGCATCCGTTCAGCGTTGCCGCATGCAAAGCCTGCAAAAAAAACATTCAGTCCGGGAAACCTGATTGTTATCGATATGGGCTGTGTCTGTAATGGTTACGCGTCCGACCAGACAAGGACCGTCGCTTTTGGGCGGATCCCTGATGAAGCACGTAAGATCTATGAGATAACACGAGAGGCTCAGCAACTCGGAATCGAGGCGGCGCGACCAGGAATGCCCGCTAAGGAACTCGATGCGCTGGTGCGTAGTTACATCGATAAAAGCGGTTACGGTGAATTCTTCGGGCATGGTCTCGGCCACGGTGTAGGGGTGGAGGTGCATGAAAAGCCAAGGCTCGGAAAGACATCGGAGGATTATTTATTGTCCGGTTCGGTGTTTACGATCGAACCGGGAATTTACCTGCCGGAAAAATTCGGAGTTCGCATCGAAGATACTGTGGTTATGGGTAAAAGCGGCGTTGCTCCATTCCAGCGTTTCACAAAAGAGCTGATAGAGTTATAGGGCTATACGTGAAAGCTGATTGATTCAAGTTGCTTGCACGAGGTGATCCGGCAACCAACTTCCTCCAAAGTCATGCCGCACTCGATGCGGCATCCATGGAGAAAAGCAGGGAATCCAATGGATCCCCGGGTCGCGCTTCGCTTGCCCGAGGATGACAAACGTGAGAAGGAAAAAGGGGAAGGGTAGTAGGTAATGGGTAATCGGGAATAGCGGGAAGTCATGCCGCACTCGATGTGGCATCCATGGAGAAAAGCAGGGAATCCAATGGATCCCCGGGTCGCGCTTCGTTTGCCCGAGGATGACGGAAAAAAAGAAGTCCGAGGGTGACAATAAAGAAGTCCGAAGATGATAGAAAGAATGTCAAAGGATGAAATGATAAAAATGAACGTGAATCCGGTTTTTTCTGTGTTCTTTTTTGACTCGCTTGAATAGTTTCAATACAATCGCTGTAGTTCCCTTGAATAAAAAAATACTCGGGATGGATACATTATCATACTGCGTAGTCATTACAACCGCTCCTGATATGGGAGAAGCCGACATGCTTGCCGAAGGGTTGCTGAACGAGGGTCTTGCTGCATGTGTTCATCTGCAGGATATCCGCAGCCGTTATATCTGGGAAAAGAAGCTTTGCCGGAATGAGGAGACGGTTTTATGGATAAAGACGCTTGAAAAGCACTACGAAACAATCGAGATGTTCATTCAACGACATCATCCTTATGAGCTTCCTGAAATCATCAAGATCCCGATTACAGGAGGTTCATCGGGGTATCTGCAATGGATTGCAGATACAGCAGACGGTTCAGGAGCGCCCGACCAGGTTCTTGAGCCGGATTGAGTAGACTGAAAGGGTTAGCAGCGGGTTGACGTTGCGTTTGATTGCGCGGATGGCTTCTTCGGTTATCGTTGAAATGGCAAAAAAGTCGGGGTTGGGGAAATTCTTTGCAAACCGGTCTATCGTTGTGCCGAGATCAGGGTTGTTGAATGAGTCCCATGCAGGATTGATGATTTTGTGATGAATATCCTGAAAAAAAAGCAGAAGAGAGCCGAGAAATGTTACCATTTCCTGTTTTCCGAAGCTTTTCGAAATGTTCTCCGTATCTGTAATCGCTTCGGCCAGTTTGCCCGGGGAGAGAAGTTTGCGCAAATAATCAATTGCCCGGTCACGGGTTGCAATACCTTCGAACGTCTCGTGCCTTCCTTCTTTAAAGCTGTCGATCATCTCTGTTGCAATGCCGAGGTTTCCTCTTGAAAAATTAACGATGAAACGCTGCACTTCAGTCTGGAACTCGGGATGCGTGTTTTGCAACCAGTTTTCAATGTCCGAGGGTTTTATTCTCGAGAATTTCAATATCTGGCAGCGTGAACGAATGGTGGGTAGGACGCTTTCGGGGCGCGAGGATACCAATATGAAAAGTATATGTCCTGGAGGTTCTTCAAGCAACTTCAGCAGTTTGTTTGCTGCAGAGGGGTGAAGTTTTTCAGGCTGCGATAGAACGAATACTTTTTTCCCGTTTTCAGCCGGCATGAACGATGCTTTCTGCTGAAGGGAGGTTATCTGTTCGGTAAGGATTCCCATCGACCGGTCCATCGATGGAGTAAAAAAAGGGTTCTGTTTTTTCTTCTCGATCAATGACTCGTAACGCTCTCTTGCTTCGGTTGTGCGTTTGTTTTCAGCTTTTGCAGGATCGTTTTTTTCAAGAAGAGCCGATTCAACGGGAAAGACATATTCTATGTCGGGGTGCATGAAATTGTCAATTTCCCTGCAGCTTCGGCAAGTTCCGCATGAACCGGTTTGATTGTCGGCATCGGGGTTTTCGCAATTGAGCACCTTGGCGAGCTCGAAGGCGACAGATTCTTTGCCGGTTCCTTCAGGCCCGGTAAAAAGGTAAGCATGGGCGAGCCTATCGGATAAGACGGCTTTTTGCAAAATGCTTACCTGCAGATTTTGACCGATAATGTCCTGCCAGCTCATGGTGTATCGGAATAGTGACAAGTGACGAGTGATAAGAAACAAGTACGCAACAGGAGACAGGTTACTATTGACTGCCATTCCACTCGCCACTTGTCACTGCCTGGTAGGTTAAATAAACGTCAGCCAGTTATATGGATCTTCGCCTGTCTGGACGATTTTCAGATAATGAGATTGTAAGGTTTCCGTAACAGGTCCTCTCATTTCATTGCCTATCGGGTATTTGTCGATGCTGCGAACCGGGGTTATTTCAGCGGCGGTACCGGTGAGGAAAACCTCATCGGCAATGTAGAGCGCTTCTCTTGGAATCGAGGTTTCACGGATTTCATAACCGAGTTCTTTTGCGATGTGTATAACAGCTTGACGCGTAAGTCCCGCAAGGACTGATTGTCCTGACATTGGCGTATAGATGATTCCGTCACGGACAACAAAAATGTTTTCGCCGCTTCCTTCTGAAACATAACCATTGATATCCAGGCCGATACCTTCGGCATAGTTGTCCATAATGGCTTCCATCTTGATCAACTGCGAGTTGAGGTAATTGCCTCCTGCTTTTGCCCATGTCGGAAGTGTGTTGGGGGCCAGTCTGTTCCAGGAAGAAACCCGGACATCGACCCCGGTTTCAAGAACGTCTTCCCCAAGATATGTGCCCCATTCCCAGGTGGCGATGGCGACTTCAATGGCTGCAAGATGAGGGTTGACGCCAAGAGCGCCTTGTCCACGGTAAACCAGCGGCCTGATATAACAGGATTTATGCCCGTTTACCCTTATGGTATCGAGTACGGCATCCTTCAACTCCTGCATGGAGTAAGGAATTTCTATTCTGTATATCTTCGACGAGTCGTAAAGGCGTTTGATGTGCGCATCCAGGAAAAGAATTGCAGGGCCTTTTGCTGTTTCATAGCATCGTATCCCTTCAAACGTTGATGACCCGTAATGAATAACATGTGAGAGAATATGTATTTTGGCGTCATTCCAGTCGATAAGCTCGCCGTTCATCCAGATTTTTTCGGACTTATTCATTATTGATCGGACATTGATTAGTAAAAGGGTGGCTCTATTCGTTTGTTGTGTGCCGTGATCATTGCATCAGGGCGGATGGAAAAGTGTCGTCCACGACAATTTATAGAGGTTCCCTAAAGTATCGAAACTTAAACTTCAAAGATATACTGTTTTGCCTTTTTTAAAAGCAGTACAGCTTGATTTTTCATATACAGAGAGCCAAACCGGAAAGATTTGGCAGGAGAGAGAATGACGAAGGCCCCGGTTTATGACAAGGCCTTCGTCAATCGAAGGTCAATATATCCTTTCATAAACACCATCGACTTCTCTCAGAATCGGCTCGTACGCTTCGACGTGTCTCCCGAAACAGATTCCCAATGATTCATAGAGCGCTACCTGGTCGAGATCGACATATCGTTGTGCGATAGCCTTACTTGATTCGATGTACTCGATCTTGCGGCCCTTGACTTTGGAAATCGTTACTCCGGTTTTGCCTTCCGCAAGAAGTATCACGGCAGCTGCCCCCGCTTCGTAACCGAAATTGACATCATAAGCTGAGGAGTTTCCTGCGCGCACAAGATGTCCAGGGTGGATTTCACGTACTTCCGGGATTTCATAGATGCCTTCGACAAACATGCCGGTTTCTTTCATGAATTCCGGCATGTCGGGATCGGCTTTCAGTCTTTTCTTGAGTTCCTGACAGACATATTTTCCCGCTCCGGCGAGTTTTTTGTGGCCGAAAGCATCCACGCCTGCAGATTCGTCGACAATGTCGGAACCATCAGCGTTTTTAAGGCCCTCTGCAACGACGATGGTATACGTACCGGCATGGACATCACTTTCCTTGATGCGTCTGGTGAAACGACCTACGATATGCTCGTATACGATATTCCAGTCTGCCGGTATTTCAGGAATGAGAATACAGTCCGCTTCTGCAGCAACCCCGCTTCTGAATGCGGTGTGTCCGGCGTACCTTCCGAATACTTCGGTAACCAGAATGCGGTTATGTGTTCTACCGGTTGTTTTCAGGTCCTGGACGAACTGCGCAATGCGGTTGATGGTGGAGTCGCCACCTACCGAATAGGTTTGCAGGTCCAGGTCCATGGTTTTCGGTGCATGTATGCAATGGATCCCGTTATTGTTCAGATCGACCATTACGCTGCCGCTGTCATCACCACCGCTGATAACCAGACCGTCAAGTTCGAACTTTTTCATCCCTTCCTTGATGCGGTTGTATTTTTCGGGATTGCTGATGGCCTTTATCTTTACTCTCGAGTGCCCGGCTTCCGAACCCGCAAAGTTACCGGAAAACTGGTCGAGACGCGCAGGGTCAAGACGTACAAGTATTTCCTGGTCTACAAGGTTGTACAGCCCGGCGTAGCCATTGGGAATGACATACATTTCGAGGCCTTTTGACAATGCCATAAATGCAGCTCCTTTAATGACGGCGTTGAGTCCGCCGCAGTCTCCGCCGCTGGTTAAGATGCCAATTTTTTTCACAGTAGCGCTCTCCTGGTTGGTTTAGTTTGTGAACGGCTGAATTTCAGTACACCAAGATAGATTATGGAACATGATTTATCAACTGAATTTGTCGCTGTTCTGAAGTGATGGCAAGTTTTTACAGCCTGCCATTGTACGATTCTTTTGTTATTTCCTCGCTTCTTTCGGCAAGCCTCGGGCATCTGTTTTCCGATACCTGCTATTCTCGAACGAAACAGCAATGATGCAAGTCAACAATTTTGGGACTTTCTCGTTATCTTCATCTTACCGGTTCCATAATTCGGATTTCTATTTTTTTCGGTAATGACCCTATTCGATCATTTGCGAATCGCCTGGGTACATCTCAGAGAGAGGAAACGTCAGGCCATACTGACCGCGCTTGGAGTCGCGGTTGGATCAGCCATGCTGATCACGACGATTGCCGTTGCCGGAGGCATGTCGAGAAATGTAGTGAACAAGATTATCGATATTGCTCCACATGTTATTGTCAGCGCAAAAACTGTTGAACCTCTTGTGCCTGACAATCTCATCGGGGATGAGAAAAATCTGCTCGGCTTTGTTGAAAAAAATGTCACCGTGGAAGAAAAAGAGATAATCAAGAATTATCCCGATGTTGCCAGGCGTATCGGTCAGCTCGAGTCGGTGGAAGTTGTTTCTCCATATGTTACAAGCAATCTCATTGTCCGTAACAAATCATGGTTTATCTCTTGTGTTGCAAGAGGAGTCGTTCCTGAAAAGGAGGCCGATATCGCTCGTCTTTCTTCAAAACTTCTCGAACCGGAAGCGTTGAGAGAACTTGCCTATACGCCTAACGGTATTTTGGTCGGCAACTTACTCGCTGAAGAGCTCAATGCTTCCTACCACAGCCTTCTGTTGCTGATCAATCAGAAGGGTGAAGAGTTTCCGGTGACCGTTGTTGGCCGGTTCAGCACTGGGTTCAATGCAAAAGACAGGCAGGAAGCTTACATCAACCTTGCGCTTGCTCAGCGAATCGAAGGGCTGGCTGCCAATTCCGTTACGGGTATTGGGATTAAAACTGCCGACGTCAGTCGGGCGGGTGCCGTTGCCGATGCTGTGGAGCGGCAAACCGGATACGAGTCTGAAAGCTGGGATGAAACAAACAAGAACGTGATCGATTTCTATAACCGAAACGGAACAATTACCCTTGTGCTTGTCGGTTTTGTTTTTATTGTCGCCGGTCTTGGGGTTTCATCGGTCATGACTACGGTTGTTCTTCAAAAAGTGAAAGACATCGCTATTATGCGGTCGATGGGAATTCAGCGCCGGAGCATTACCGGCATATTTATGGCAGAAGGCTTTATTATCGGTTTGTTCGGGGTAAGTTGCGGTGCTCCTTTGGGGCATCTTATCTGCAGAATGGTTGCTTCGATTCGTTTTGAAGCAAACACTGCCGGTGTGATGCAGAGTGACAGAATCAATGTTTTGGAGACCCCGGAAGCCTATTTCATTGTCATTGTTTTCGGCATTATCATTTCGGTGATTTCAGCTTTCGGACCGGCAAGAAAAGCTGCCGGTTACGTGCCGGTGAAGATTTTACGTGGACAGATGGGAGCGTAGTGAAGGCAAAAGAGCGGCCAATGTCAAAAGTCAAAAGGCATCCAGCTACCCAGCCTGTTCAATCAGGCATATCGCGTGAGCGCAGACACCTTCTTCACGTCCGACATAACCGAGTTTTTCATTCGTGGTTGCCTTTACCGCTACCCTGCCGATATCGATGTTCAGGCACTCGGCGATGTTTGCTCGCATCGCCATGATGTGAGGAGCGACCTTGGGGCGTTCCATCAGCAGCATCGAGTCAATATTTTCTATCGAGTAACCCTCTTCAGAGATAAGCTTGCCGACATGGCGCAAGAGTATCTTACTGTCGATATCCTTGAATTCAGGGCTGGTGTCGGGAAAATGTTTTCCTATATCGCCAAGTGCTGCCGCTCCCAAAAGGGCATCGCTGATTGCGTGCAACAGTACGTCTGCATCGCTATGTCCTTTAAGCCCTTTTGAATGAGGAATCTCGACGCCGCCAACAATTAGTTTCCTTCCTTCGGCGAACTGGTGAATGTCAATGCCTATTCCTACACGCATAAACGGTAAGTTGTCGATTGCTTTATGAATGTCAGGGAAGCAAGATATGATTATATTTCAAAAAACAAGAATCCCGATAGTGTACAAAATCCAGCCACGAACATGCTGAGCATACAGAGGTTTTTCTGGATGTGTGCCGGGACACCTATCGAGATAATCGAGAGGTATCCTACGGAGCACAACAAGTTCATCGGTATCGGGGCTACCATTTTTTTTACAGCTCTTTTTGCCGGACTGTCAGGTGGTTATGCATTGTACTATGTTTTTGCCGGAGCACCATTTGCCATTTTTTTTGCCGTTGTGTTCGGTGTCCTCTGGGGGCTTGCCATTTTCAACCTCGATCGGTATATCGTTTCGAGCATCAACAAGACCGCAAAAGGGTTGCGACAGTTTTACCAGGCGTCGCCCCGTCTGATTTTCGCGGTACTTATTGCAATTGTCATTGCCCGACCGCTCGAGCTCAAGATTTTCGACAAAGAGATCAAAGACGTGCTCAAGTCGCGTTATCTGCATGAGCAGCAGGAGCGTGTCTCGAGGGTCAGTGCGGCGTTTGCCGAAAAGTACGCTCTTGAACTTGGGCAGATTGAAAGGCTTCAAAAGGAGTATGACTCCCTAAGCAAGGAGTTGACCCGTCTGCGTGAAGAGCTGAAAAAGGAGGTTTTTGGGGATAAGACTTCAACGACCTCGGGTATTGTGGGGTTCGGGACCTATGCCCGAGAGAAACAAGCGGTTATTGATTCCAAGCAGGAACGTGAAAAGTACCTTGCTTCCCAACTGGTAAAGCTTGAAACATATATCAATCGGCAGAAAGAGCTGGAAGGGATCAATACCCAGATGATGTTGTCGGACTCTTTGATGAATGCCAAGGTATCCTATGCCGGGTTCGCCGACCGTAACTGGGCGCTCGGGCATCTGACAAGTTCGGGCAATGAAGTCAATAACTCTTCTGCTCATGCGGTGTTGTTCATTACACTGCTTTTTGTTGCTTTTGAGTGTGCTCCCATACTGGTAAAGCTCCTTTCTGATGCAGGTCCGTCCGATGTCGATATTCATGAGTCGGAAGCAAGGATTATCCGTTGGTTGACGGCAACATCACCCTTGTCAAAAAACCGTTTTGTAAGAGCGTACCGTGCTATCGGTGGTAAACCCGGTCGGCGGCTCACACGCAGGCCGTTGTATAATAAAAGAGTGAGAAAAGCCGGTGCGGCAGGGTTGCACGGTGGCGAGTAGCAGGTTAGGATTTTTTCAGGTTTTCCAAGACTGCTTTTGCATTGCGTTTCAGCCGTTTCAACCCGGTACGGTAAATCGGGGTGGCTGCGAAAAGCATTTTAAATTGGGACCTTGTAAGAGCGAGAATCTGTTCTGGAGTGATCCGAAGCAATTCTTCTCTTGGCATCAGTTCAGGGTACGCTTCTGTGGAGGATTTCTGTTTGTTGTGAGGACAAGCTTCCTGACAGAGGTCGCATCCGAAAAGCCAGTCATCAATCATAGTGGCTTCCTCCGTTGTGAATTCCCTTTTCAACTCGACGGTCAGGTAAGAGATGCACCGGCGGGCATCGATTTTACCTGGCTCCAGCAGTGCTCCAGTCGGACAGCTTTTGAGACAAATATCGCAATTGCCGCAAAGGTCCGGTACTTTTTTGGTGTTGCTTTCAAGCTCTATATCGAGCAATATTTCACCGAGGAACAAGTATGAACCTGTGCCCGGGGAGATGAGTACTGTGTTTTTACCGGTTCTGCCGATCCCTGCTTTTTCCGCCCACGCTTTTTCGAAAACCGGTGAACTGTCAACAAAGACTTTTCCGTTGACTTCTCCTTCGTGGTTCCGGGAGATATAATCAAGCAGTTTTTCGAGTTTGTCTCGCATGACGCAATGATAGTCGGTGCATAGTGCATAGCGTGATATTTTTCCTTTTTTTTCCGGTTGTCCGATTGGAAAATTATAAGGCAATGCGGCTGAAAAAATCGTCTTTGCTCCTGGCAAAAGATTTGTCGGATCGACCCTGGCGTTCAGGTTTTTCTGCATGTAATGCATCTCTCCATGGCGGTTTTCTTCGATCATGGAGACAAGTCGGCCTGTTTCCTGCCTGCAGGATGAGAGTGAGGTAAAGCCTGCTGCGCAAAATCCGCATTCTTTTGCTTTCTGCAGAACGTGTGATAAGAATTTGTCTTTGCTCATCTCAAACTGAAAGGTTGTATTAAATGTATTTATTAATATATGCCATGCCTTTATCTTGCTAATGTGAATTTTTATCTCTATGCCCATGGATCGCAGGGAGTTTCTCGGTAAGCTTTTTAAACGGACAGGTATTGCCGCTGGGGTAACGGTTGCTGGTGCAGCAGGTGTTTTGGGATATTATCAGCCCCGAAAGCAGAACTACAGGAGCAAGAACGAGGAGGATACCTCAGGGCTTGCTGACAGACTTGAGGCTTCGAAAAAAGCATTGATTGTCGGTGGTGGTCTTGCCGGTATCAGTGCTGCTATGGAGCTTGCAAAAAGAAATTTTGATGTGACGCTTGTCGAAGCCTCGGCCGATCTTGGTGGAAAACTAACAGGCTGGGACGTCGATGCGCTGGGGGAGAGGTTTCCGGTCGAACATGGTTTTCACGGTTATTTCAACCAGTATTACAATCTCAACGAGATGTTTGCTGAATCAGGTGTCGGCGATGTTTTCATGCCTGCACCAGGTTACCCGGTACTGTTCAAAGACCATCCTTTGGAGGTGTTCGGCAACACACCGAAACTGTTTCCTCTGAACATTTTTTCTGTTTTGCAGCAATCAGACTCCCTCGATCTTTTTCCTATTCTCAAGGATTTCGATGGCATGATGCCGGTTCTCAACATGTTTCGTTATGAATATGAACGCACATTCGAGGAGTATGACGGGATTGATTTCATGACCTACTGTCAAGAACAAAGGGTTTATGAACCTTTTTTCAGGACGGTACTCCATCCTTTTTCGGATGCGACCATGAATCGGATGGAGGTTCTTTCAGCCGCCGAAGCTATACGGTATTTTCATTTTTACTTTATGGGAAGTCCCGAAGCCCTTGGGTACCGGATTACAACAAAAAACTGTATGGATGCGCTTGTTCGTCCTATGGAACGGCGTTTGAAGGAGCTTGGGGTCAAGATTCTTTCGGGCAAGAAAGTCCGAAAGCTTCTGGTTGATGACCGGCGGGTTTCAGGGGTTGAGCTCGAGGGCGGTGGTTCCGATGAAATCATTGCCGTTGTGGATGCTTCACGGGTCAAGACAGGGGAATGGGCCTCGTTACGGACGGAAAACGGGCTGCCTGTTCTGTTAACCTCGCGTAACGGCGAGTATGTTGCATTCGATGCAACCTGTACACACATGGGGTGCCCGGTTGTTCCGGATGAAAAGTTGAATGGATTTTTTTGTCCCTGCCATGCCGGCGTTTTTGATTATGAAGGAAATGTGGTAAGTGGACCGCCTGAAACTCCACTGCGGAAACTGCAGGTAACGGTTTCCGGCCATCAGTTGGTTGTTTCCACCGGAGTAGGTGATGCATCCGAGGTGTTGTCATGTGATTACTGTGTCCTGGCATCGGATGTGACCGGTACAAAAGGAATCATCGAACGCTCCGATATCCGGCAGCCTGAATTCGAATCGCGTATCGCTTCACTCGGGACTGCCGATCCGTATGTTGTATGGCGCCTTTGGCTGGATAAACCGGTCACCTCCGCTGAATATCCTTTTTATACGGTGGCTGGGTTTACCTATACGGATTCGGTATCTCTTTTTTCGCGTTTTCAGGAGCCCTTTATTTCCTGGGGGGAGAAGCAGGGAGGAAGTGTCGTTGAACTACACGCTTATGCAATTGCCCCGGAAGATGTGCGCCCGAACGAGGTAATCAAGCAGACGATGCTGAAAGAGATGCACCATATGTTCCCTGAAACCAAGGATGCCGCCATTCTTTACGATGTCTATATGCAGCAGCAGAATTTTACCCGCTGGGCACCGGGAGATCATGCAAAAAGGCCCGTATCGGAAACACCTTTGGAGAACCTCTCTCTTGCAGGTGACTGGGTGAAAGTCGATGCTCCGGTTTTTCTCATGGAAGCAGCGGTATTTACAGGTCGTCTTGCAGTAAACGCAATTTGCAGCAAAGAAGGGCTGAAGCCTTTGCCCTTACCCATAGTGCCAATGGACGGTTTGTTTGCCTAACACGCAACGCGTAAAAAAGTTCGCCGTATTGTTTTCTCAAATCCGATGTATTGCATGCCGAGATTCATACCGGTGTGGGTTTGTAGAAGTGGATAAAAATTCGCTAAATTTACACATAACGGTGATTTCTCATCTACCTGAATTATTCTTCCCTCAATCAAAAATACAATGATTCAGGGCCTTTTTCCAGTTGTTCCGTAGTGAAATATGAGATATGGCAGTATTTGACTGCATAACTATTAATCATTGAACCTCAGGAGGAGCGCTATGGCGAAAACCAATGAAGCAAAGATCAAGTCTCTCAACGACCGAAAAATCGATGTTGCTCTCAACATTCAGGAGCTTTACATGGAATTAGCGAAAATCGATGCCGAGATATTGAGGGCCGGCGGTATGATACCTGTTGGTGGGACCATAGGCGGCACGATCGGTGGTGTGACCGGTGGTACGATAGGGGGAACCGTAGGAGGTACAATCGGCGGAACAATCGGTGGAACGATGGTCGACATTGCAGGCACGATAGGCGCAACAGGACGTTGTTAAAACCGTTCGTTAGTGACCGCGCATTGTTTCAGGAGGCTGGAAAGGCAGGTATGAGCGTTCCAGTCTCTTTTTATTTGCTATAAGCAGTGGATCATCGTTTCCTTGGATGCAGAAACTCAAAGTATCAAAATACCTTCGCATAATTCCCCGAAGGGTCGATTTTGCCATCTATCATTCTCTGTACGGTAATCTTATGCTCGTTGACGCAGAGGGGAAGGCATTGCTGCAATCCTTCGATGGAGGTTGTGTTATCGATGAAGCCATAAGAAAGTTCAGTGCATATGATGCTTCTGTTGTCTGGTCGTATGTTCATGAGTTACGGATGCGCGACTTTCTCGTTGCCGACGACGCAGACGAATACGGCTTGGTGCATGCCGATACACTCAGGCGTGAAGAGCAGCTTGAAAAGGGTTATTTGCTTCGCGTGCTGCAGCTTGTCGTTGCCAATACATGTAATTTCAATTGTAAATACTGTTTTGTCGACAAGATGTATGGCTCCAAAGAACGGGACGCTTTGCAGCATCGTCCTGAGAATATGACTATGAGCTTTTCAACGGCAAAGCAGTCGATTGAAAAGGTTCTTGATATTGTGGGTCGTAACGGAACACCCCAGCTCAGTATCGAGTTTTTCGGCGGAGAGCCTTTGATGAACTGGCCGCTTATAAAGCAAGTTCTGGAAACGTTTCGTACGAAAAGTCCTGAGGGAATCGAGCTGTTGTACAGTGTAACGACAAATGGATCGCTCATTACCGAGGAGATGGCCAGATTGTTCAAGGAACATAATGTTACGGTGACTGTAAGCTTTGATTCTCCTGATTCTTCCGCGCACTCTGCGGTTAAAGCGCAAAAAGGAGGGGGGCTGGTAAAAGAAAATCTTGAAATCCTGAAAAAACATGGTAACTGGGTAACCTTCAATGCAGTGATTTCAAGAGAGACGATCGATGGTTATGATGGAAAGGCTCTGATAGATAGTGCTAAAAAATATCGTATAGCTATGATCGGCTTGATTCTTGACCTCGATCTGTCGTTTTACAGTAAAGAAAGTCGAAGAAAAAAAGTTATCGAACAGTTATGGTCTACCTATGAATATGGAAGGGACCAGGGGATTGCTGTTGTTGGTTACTGGCACCAGATTTTTAATCAAATTGCGGGGCTGCAGCCGATTAATCTACTCTCCGGTTATAAAACCTGTCCGGCTACGGGCTGCAAGGTTAGTGTTGAGCCGGAAGGGCATGTGTTTATATGCAAATGTTGTTCCGGTTATCTGGGTCATGTTTCTCAGCTCGAAGCGGTCTTGAAATCGGAAAAATACCGGCAGTATTCCATGCAGGCGTATCGCAATGCTCCCGGATGTGAGGGTTGTGCAATCGAAGGATTTTGTGCCGGTGTTTGCATGGGTGCCCTGGAAAAGAAATATCAAAGAATCGACATCGTCGAAAGCAGTTCGTGTGAAGTGTATAAAGGTATTACAAGAAAACTGTTGCAGAACGTCGATTCGAACGATGTCGAGGTTCATTACCTGCATCAGGACAAGAACACATCTCGAATATGAACAGGTATCGAAAGCTACGGACATCGAAATACTTGCGGTACATCGCAAGACATGACGGTTTTGCGCTGTATCATTCGCTGTATGGAGGGCTTTGTATTGTCGATAGTGATATTCGCTACCTGTTTGAGGTTTTCCAGACTCCGAGATCGGCTCATGAAGTGGTTACGGTAGGATGTGCTTTTGATGAACTCCGTATACAGTCATTCATGCAGCTTTTTGAAGAGAGAGGTTTTCTTGTAGAGGACTGTTCCAATGAGTCTGGACAGCTAGAGGATTATCTTGAAACAATGGAAAAAAGGCTGCACAAAGGGGGACAAGTCGGGGTTGTACAGCTGGTTCTGACAAATCTGTGCAATTTTCGCTGTGAGTACTGTTTTGTCAATAGCATTTATTCTTCCAAGGAGCGGTTGGATGCTCAAGCTTCGAAAAACAACAGGGTGATGCATGTTGAGGAGGCCCGGACTTACCTTGAAAACGTTATTGATATTGCAAGGAAAAACGGTAAGACGGGTTTGTCCGTACAGTTTTTCGGGGGTGAACCTCTCTTGAACTGGAAGGTGATGAAATTTGTCCTCGAGCACTTTGGGGCTGGTGAAGAACATGGGCTGGAGATAACGTACAGCGTCGTGACCAATGGTTCTTTAATAACGGATGAAATTGCGGCGTATTGCAAAAAGCACAAAGTTTCGGTTATAGTCAGTTTTGATGCTCCTTCAGGTGAGCAGCGTGTGTGTAAAAACGGAAAAAACGGAGGTGAGCTGGTCGAACAAGGCTTGTCGTTGCTCAACAAATACTATAATCACGTTGCATTCAATGCAGTTCTGTCAAGTGAGACCTTTGCTGTTTTCGGATATGAGCTTGTTGATTTCGCTCTTGAACACTATGTATTTGAAATTGGTGTTCTGCTTGATCTGAGCCCTGGATTTTATGAAAAATATTCGGCGAAGGACATTGTCGATACACTTTGGGATGTTTACTGTTACGGTAAACAGAAGGGGGTGCAGCTTACAGGATACTGGCATATGATCTTCCAACAGCTCGTTCACAAGAACCTGTATAGAACGCGCGGGTTCAAAACCTGTTCCGCTACGGGTTGCCAGTTGAGTATAGAGCCTTCAGGAGATGTTTTTGCCTGTAAAGGATCTTCCGGCTACTTTGGAAATATTCTGCGTATCGATGAGCTGCTTGCTTCTGAAAATTACAGAAAGTACGCATCGAGAGCATTCAGTAATTCTCCTGAGTGTGCCGGGTGTGCAATAGAGGGTTTTTGTTCCGGCTTTTGCCTGGGGCCTCTTGAAAAGAAATATGGCAGTATATCTGTTATGGAAAAAAATGCTTGTGCGGTTTACATGGAACTGACCAGGCGCCTGATCGCTGATATGGATTCGGAAGATGTCGCAGTATTTACCATGCAGAGACCCGAAAAGGTTGAGCATCATGCCCGCGAGCGTCTCTCCTGAGCGGTTTCAGGCGCGGAGGTGAAAAGTTTTTTATCCAGATTCCCCGGTTTTCTCTCTTGATATTTTCAGAATAGTATAATGTGGGTCCCGATAGACTTGCCTGCCAGGAAAACCAGCTGGCAGAGCTGCTGTTGAGTTGATAATGCAATGGGTGATCGGATACGTCTCAATGAGGTCGGCTAAAGTCTGAATTCGTTTTTCGGGCAAAGTAGAGCTATAAAACGCCTGGGCTTTTCTACAGCGTGTATCCCATTCAATAATTTCTGTATCCTTATAAGGATGGGTTTTCGTGTTGATGAGAATCGGAATACCGGTTTCGAGCCGGAATTTGTCGAAAGCACTGTTTTCTGGCGGAACGAGATAGAGATCTTCCGAAGATGCGTGGCGGGCGGCATAATCGATGACATTCATCTCTTTGCCATTATCGTACCTTTCAAATGCGTTGACTTGCTTTTGTATTTGCCGGATTGTAAGTAATGTCACAAGCGTACCGATGATCACGGTAACGATAGGTAGCGCTTTTTTATGATGTTCGAAAAAGGGGCTGCATGTTTGCCCAAGCCATCCGGCAAGAATGGCGATTGAAAGAGGGGCAAGGAAAACAGAACTTCGCCAAGGGGTGGAAAATGCAAGTGTTGCATTCGGGAAAAAATACAGATAGAACCCTGAAAGAACTATAATAAGATAGAGGCTGCTCAAAATTGGAAAAAGTCTGCTTTTTCTGATAAGAAGTATCGAAAGAAGCATGACGCCCAGTTGTTGGAAGGATTCCGATTCCAACCAGAGACGTATATCCGTATGGTGCGGTATCCTCTGGTTTGCGAGGATGTCCATTGCCTGCGCGTACAACACTTCTGTTGTTGGGGAAAAGAGAATGATGTATCGGATGACGAGAGGTGCTGAAAACAGTGCGAAAAGGGCAAGGGGAGCGATTGCTTTTTGCACTCCTTGTTTCTCTTTTATCAACGTAAGGATTGTGTAGTTGGTTTGTACGATAAGGGCTGTAGGAAGATACGTCGGATGAAATGCTGCAGAAAGCGCGAGTAGAATCGATGCTGTTTTTGCATGATTGTTGAGAAATCTTTCGATGGAAAGTAGAAGAAACACCCCGAATACGCAGGGCTGAAAATACTTTCCGAGCAAGTACTGGTCGGCAAGTCCTGAAGGATTTGCCTTGTGAATGAAGAAAAACAAGCCGAGATAAATGATCATTGGCGCTGTTTTTCTCAATTCCGGGAAAAGGTTTTGTGCGATTTTGCCAAGTGAGTAAAAGTAGATCAACAGGAGAACGCCAAAGAAAATGTAGGTGATTTCTATAGCGTTGGAGAGGTAGAGGAATTTTATGAGTGCCGTGAAAAGGGGAAGAGGGTCGAGTGTACCGGCCATCCAATCGTTTTCAAGAAAACCGTATCCGGCATCGCCTGCACCATGAAGGAACTTCGTGTTCTGGTTTTTTGTATAGAGAGGCTCTTTCTGATGGTAAACAGCAAAAAACAATCCTGGTAAGATCCATCGTAGCTCTTGCAACTGCGAAACCTTGAAGCTTTTCATGTAAATCTTAGTCAATTTTCAGTGGTTTACTCGTACCCAGAGGGGTTGGAAAAAGGAATACCAGGAGGTAGGACGATGCCGTCATGGTCACAATCGCAACAAGTTGTATGAGCTGTGAGTCAGCCGCACTTATCAACCCTTTTTCGGCGGCAAGAACGGCTATGATCAGGGAGAACTCGCTGTTTTGGCCGAGCCTGAATCCCATTTCCCGGCTAAACTTGGGCGTTTCTTTCGTGAGCCTGAATGCGGTTCTGTAAACCAGGGGTTTGAGCACCAGCAGGATAGCGGAGAGCAGTAATGTCGGCCAAACGATGGTCTGCATGAGTGCAAAATCCATTTTCGCGCCGAGTGTGAAAAAGAAGAGCACCAGAAAAAAGTCCCTGAAAAATTTCAGGTTTTCAGCAAGATAATTTGAAAGCGGCCCGCTTGCCAGAGCGACACCGGCAATGAATGCGCCGATTTCATGGCTCATACCTATGTATTCGGAGAGCAAGGCAAGGCTGAAACACCAGGCGAGAGCGACCATATTGAGCAGTTCATTATAGCGCTGGACCTGCATTATGATTTTTCTGATGATGTAGCGTTCTGCGACAATCGCTACAACGGTGAGAAGAACACCGATCAGAATACTGGTAATCCATCCCACTATGGAAGAACTGCTTCCTCCATTGATGAACGCTATTGCGAGAACGGCGAAAATATCCTGCATGATCAGTACCGCTATCGCTACCGCCCCCATATGTTTCTGGTGAAGGGTGATGGTTGGCATAAGCTTGACGACCAGGATGGTACTGGAAAACATCATCGCGACCCCTGTAATCACCGATTCCAGGATCGAGGCTCCGAACGCGTAAAGGATGCTGCCTGTCACCAACGCAAAAATACCGCTGGTCAATAGCGTCAGGGGAAACGTTTTGCTGAAAAGCTCGAGCAGTCTCCTCGGGTGAAGTGAAAGGCCGGCGAGGAAAAGCAGAAGAGTTATGCCGATGTTGGAAGCCTCATTGATAAACTCGATTTTGGTGACAAGTTTGAGCCCCCAGGGACCGAGCAGAACTCCGGCAACGATATATGAGATAATGATCGGCTGGCGTGTGAGCAGAGAGAGCCAACCGAGTATCGTCGATACGATCACTACCAGTGCTATTTCCAGAAATACGACATTTTCCATACGGCTTTCGAATATAGAGGTCAGGTGCTGAAAATGCCCTGTGAGTTTATGTATTGAACAACATTAAACTTACGCACGCATCCATTATAGTTCATATACCTTATTTTGCCAAAAACTGGATGTTCGAACCACGGCCGGTCATGAACTCCCCCGATGGACCACGCTACGCCGGTAAAGCCGTTTGGATCTCTTCCGTCGAGTGAGTATGTATCGTTCAGGTAAATTGCCGTATCGAACGCTGTGTCGGGATCGGGTGTCCATTCCAGGATTTTTTTTGCCCAGTACATCCGCAGATAACCGTGCATTTTTCCTTTTTTTCGGAGTTCTGTCTGGGCTGCATTCCAGAGCGGGTCATGTGTCGAGGCTTGTTCGAAATCATCGAGAGTATAGAGGTAATCCCTTATATCGATACGGTGTTGGTTCAAGGTTTCTTTTGCCCAGGGATGTATGCCGGAGAGTGAGTCGTAATGTTCGTTGTTATAGCAGTAGTTATCGGCAAGTTCACGTCTGATGACGAGTTCTTCCAGGAAAGCGTCTTTGCTTTCCTGTCGTGCTCGGCTTTTTTGTATCTCAAGTGCTACATACTGTGCGCTTATCTGTCCAAAATGCAGGTAGGGGGACAGGTTTGAGACAGCGTGTGCATTTGGATCGTTTCTTTTTTCCGCGTAGCTGTTCAGTCGGTGGCCGATAAAGTCTTGAAGAACTTTTTGCCCGGCATCTTCGCCGGGATCGATCCATGAAACGGGTTCCACAACCCTGTTTACATGGAGTGTTTCGTAAAGTTTTTGCCAGTTGACAGGATAAGAGAGCGTTTTGTTGTCGGATTGCTGACGTTGGAGCTCAGGAAAGCCGGTTAAAAAGGTTTCGAGCCGTCCATTGATTTTCGGGCGGATGGTTCGGGCTGAAAATTCGAGTTTGCGCGAAGCTGTCCAGCAGGGAACGATGTTATGGGCATCGACTTCATAAAAAGGTATGGAAAGTTGTTCAAGAACCTTTTTTTTCCATGCAAGGGAGATTTTCAAAGGAGAAAAATCAGCGACAACTGCACCGGCTTTGTGCTCTGCGACAAAAGACGGAAGCTCTGATTCAGGGTTGCCGGCTATAACAAAGAATGGGATGTTGAGGGTTTCAAGCTTTTTTTCCACCTGCATCAAGTTCTTCAACATGAAGTCGTAATGCCGTAACGTCGCTTGTGGATAAGAGGGTAAGAGGTTGAACAGTACGATTAACGGTTGGTTGCTTTCCTGTGACAACTGTTCGGCAAACAGAAGTGCCCAGTTATGGCGTATACGTTGATCCCTCGACATCCAGTAGATAATAGGGCCATTGAGGCTCTGCTCGGAATTTAGGCAGCGGATTCGTTCTGGATGGATCATGGTTGCGGTTTTAGTTCAGATAATCTCCGCAACATGCAAAAAGTTTTTCAAAATTGTAGTGCCTGTGTGTTTATAATCTACGTGGATATCGTGAAAGGTTTCGATCAGTTGTGCGTGATCCATGATTCGCAGATCGTTATCGATCGATAACCATGAAAGCAGGAGTTGTGGTGTCAATTCGAAATGTGATTGAATGCCATAGGCGCGGTTCGATACCCTAACGACCTGGTTCTTGCAGAATTTACCGGTTGCAAGGAGTGATATCCCATTGTGGAGGGCTACCGTTTCACCGTGTAACTGGAAAACGCGAAGTCTCTTGCCAAGATCATTGAAAAGAGAGTCCTCGATGCCTTGCAATGTAAGGTCAACTGTGAATGGGATTCCATCGGGCCCAAAAAAGCCCGTCTCTTTAGTGGAGCACGTTGTTACCTCGCCTTTTGCGGCTTTTACGAGTGTTTGCATCCCAAGGCATATACCGAGGTAGGGGATGTTTTCCTGGAGAATGATTTCAATGGTGCTCAGTTCATTGCGCATGACCTCGTTCAGGTCATTTGCACTTTGTGGACCACCGAGGGTTATCACGGCCGAGTAATGCCGGGGGTCAGGATACGGTTCACCTCTGGAAAGATCAACGATGAGAGATGGGATGGAGTACTTTTCAAGCAGGTCCGAAAGCAGGCCTGGGCCTTCGTGAGTTACATGCTGGATGATAAGGACTGGTCGGGGCATGGGTTTTTTGTCACTATTGTGGCTGTAGCCATGTTGAGAGAACTCTGGCAAGATCTTCTTTTCCAAAAGGTTTACCGAGGTGGTCGTTCATGCCGCTTTGTTTTGCAAGGGTAATGTTCGCATCATCGGTGTTACCGGTCAGTGCAATAATCGGGATTTCCCTGTATTTGCCAAATCTCTTGAAACGCTTGCCTTCCCTGATTATTCTTGTGGTATTGATGCCGTTCAATACAGGCATTTCCATATCCATGAAAATAAGCTCATAGTCGTTTTTTTCCAGATGCTCGAGCGCTTCTTCTCCATTTTCGGCTTGCATGACACGAGCTCCCATACGCTCGAGGACAAAGCTTATGAATTTTCGGCTGGTATGGTTATCGTCAACAATGAGTATGTCTGCATTGTCAAGAAAGATATCCGGGTTGTGGATGAGCGGCTCTGTTTCTGAAAAAAAATACTTTTCGAAAAGTAAGTGAATGTGTTTTCTCCGGGGTGGCTTCGGGATAAGCTCGTTCATTTCTGAGCCAAGAAGCCTCTGTTTCCTTTTGGATTCGGAGTGATTTGAGAACCCGATGATCGGGATTTCCTTATAATTCGTGGCTGGAAACTGAGGGTTATGTTTTTTCCGGCGTATTTGTTTGGCCACTTCATCTCCGGACACAGTGGGGAGTTCGAGGTTAATGAGTATCAGGTCAAAATGCTGCTGTAAAAGCATGGAGAGCGCCTGCGTGCCGTTTTGTACTTGTCTGGTATTGCAATGCCATTCGCTGAAATATTTGTCGGTTATACGGCGGTTATTCGAATTGTTGTCTACAATCAGAATATTTTTGTTATGAAGCACCTCTTTTTTCAGGTATTCAGCCTCTTTGGAGTGATACAGGGGAAAATGAAGAATGAATTCGGTCCACTCGTTTTCCTTTGAGTTACACGTTATTTGGCCTCCGAATGACGTGAGGACACGTTTACAAAAAGAGAGCCCGAGGCCGATACCATTTTTTTTCCCCGAGGTATAGAACTCGTCGAATATTTTTTCTTTTTTCGATGCGGGAATACCGGGACCTGTATCTCGTACCTTGATGGTGTTGCCATTTGAGCTGGTTTCAGTTGATATCTCAATAGTAAACCCCGGTTTTTTCTTATAGTGTAGGGCGTTTTTAATGAGGTTGAAAAGAACGTATACAAGTAGATCTTTGTCACCAAAAAAATTGAAATCCTTTTTTGATAGGTCTTTCACGAGCTTATGCTCTTCAAGTGTGTTGTAACTGAAACTGTTGATTGTGGAGTGTATGCAGCTTTTCGCTGTAATGCGTTTGAAGCTATTGGTGCTTAAGGATTTTCCTTGCATACCAGCAAGGATCGAGTCAATGATTTTGTTTGCTTTTATAACAATTTCTGAGCTTTCCTCGATAACGTTATGCAAGCTGATAAGTCCAGATCTGCTGAGTTTATACTGTTGATATTTGTCTTTTTCTTGTTTGCCAGGCTTATCCGGAATAATTGACTGCAATGATTCTATAGCATTGATGATAGAATTCAGAGGATTTCTCATTTCATGAGCTATGCTTCCACTCAGGCTGTGAAGTAGCAAGATTCTGGTCTGGTTTGCAATATTTTTTTTGTGACTGAAAATTATGCTGCCAACGATACCAAAAAGAAATATTGGAATGTATTCATATTGAAAATTTGTATATCCAATGTTCCCATCGAGTAAAAAAACGAGGAAAGATGCAAATAGGTACGCTGAGGTTGTTAATAGGCTGATAACAAGCCAGTCATTGATTAAGAGGATGAGCAAAAACAGCCCTGCCATGTTTGACATTGTCCAGACAAGAGACCATTCGTTTTTTAAGAGCATGAAGCTAAAAAAAAAGGGTATCATGATCCAGCATGAAAGAATAAAATAGATTGGGAAAAAAGATTTGGACCAAGAAGGTAGATAATGGTAGAAAACCCAAGGAATACTTACGATAGCGATAAGCATCCTGAAATGAAAATTTTCAAATTCCTGCGGGAAAGTATATGACCATATGAAATAAAACAGTGGAAAACCCACAAGGCCGAAAAGTCCCATAATCGGGATATTAGGCTCAGCATGCTCAAGAATATTTAAGGCTTTTTGCCAAAAAAAATCTAAGAGTTTTTGATACAGCATTGCTCTATTGAATAATTAATTATTTCTCTTGTGCTAAGTGTTTGAGTCTAATTTAATTTTTCCCCTTGTTCTGTAAAAATACTATTACAATATCTGAAAATTTTCCTTTGAATTTCTTCTTTTTAACTATTGCATTTGTTGGTTTGCAAAATTATTTGAAGTATTTGATTGGAGATAAATTTTAAACACTCTTTTTGTGAACGAAATGAAGTGCTATAAATACTTTTTTATAGTGTATTTATTGTTCAAATTAATTGATGAACTATATGAGATTCATTTTGCCGATTGGTAAAATTTTATTTTATAGGTGATTGGGCTCAAGATGTCGGTTTTTGAATAAATTGCAGTATTAGGTTTCTGATTGAAGTACTTTGAGTTAAAAGTTGGGGTGTAGATATGTTCCGGGATGAAGAATACAGGAAATGTCCTGAACGGAAGCCGAACGATTCGGTAGGGCAATTACCTGATTTTATCGAGAGAAAGCTTAAGGCGTGTGAGGAGGAAGCCTTTAAACCTAGAAAAAGCGGTAAACCGCTTGTTATAGGGAACAGAATTCCTGGGTCTGATTCTATTGTTCTCCAAAGCAATGATTACCTTCATATTTCTAAGCACCCCGATATTGTACGTGCTCAAGTTTCAATACTGGAAAACTCGATACAGGAACTAGTTATGTCATCGGTTTTTCTGCGTGAAGGCAGTGATAAATCGATTTTTGAAAAGTCAATGGCAGATTTCATGGGCTTTGAAAGTTCTATTCTCTGTCAATCTGGATGGGCTGCGAATGTTGGTCTTTTGCAGGTTATTGCAAGTGAGGATATCCCTGTATATATAGATTTTTTTACTCATATGTCATTATGGGAAGGTGTGAGAACAGCTGGTGCGATTCCTTATTCATTCAGGCATAACGATGTTGAGCATATGGAACGCTTGATAAAGGAGCATGGCCCAGGTATCGTGCTTGTGGATTCGCTGTACAGTACTACGGGGGATATTGCTCTCCTTGAAGATATTGTCGATGTTGCCGAGCGATACGGTTGTGTAATTGTCATCGATGAGTCGCATTCGCTTGGGACCCATGGCGAAAAAGGGACAGGTCTTGTAAGCGAACTGGGATTAACCAAAAAAGTACACTTTATTACGGCTAGTCTTGCCAAAGCATTTGCGGGTAGGGCTGGTATAATTGTTTGTTCAGAGCATTTTGCTCGTTTCTATCCCTATCTTGCGTTTCCTTATATTTTTAGTTCTGCTTTATTGCCTTATGAAATAGCTGGTTTACAGGCAAGTCTCAAAATTATTGCGAATGCTGATGAAAGAAGATCACGCTTACACGAGAATGCAAAATTCGTGCGCGAAAGTCTTGACTCTCTTGGGTATAATATTGCTAGTCAGTCTCAAATTATTGCAATAGAAAGTGGTTTAGAGAGTGAAGCTGAGGTTTTCCGTGATTCGTTGGAAGCGCGGAATGTTTTTGGGTCCGTATTTTTTCCTCCAGCCACCCCGAAAAATCGTACGTTAGTCCGTTTTTCGCTTCACAGTGAGTTGAAAAAAGAAGAGCTTCAATATCTCCTCAGAGTTTGCGAAGAAATCAGGGATGAGGTGAATATGTGGGGTTGGAAATCTACTAAAAGAAAGGGGCGGTAAAGCGTTTTTTCAGGGTTAGGCTCGTTTACTGAACATTTGCTGCAGCTTTTTCAAAAGACTTTGTTTCGGTCTGCTTTTAACTGGTAGCCCTTCTTTTTCCCATCGAATGATCCCGTGTTCCAGATTGAAAACCCTGCGATGTCCATGGTTGATAAGAAGGCGTGCAGCAAACAAACTCCGGTTGCCCCTTCTGCAAGCGATTATAATCTTTCGTTTTGCCGGTATTTCCTTAACCCTTTGTTCAAATCCGCTGAGAGGAATCTCCATGATATCGGGAATATCGAATGATTTTCTGGCAATTTCATGCGGTGTACGAACATCGACAAGTAACGCCCCTTTTTTCATCATTGCATAGGCGTTTTTAGGACTGACCTCTTTAACCTGGACCATAAAATTATACCTGCTACCTCTTTGGGTTCATCAAATACTGGAGTACGTTACTCGTATGCCTTCACACGGGTATGGATATTACGAAATATCGGGTGAAAACAATGAATGAAAAGTTGGTTTTGGCCAAGGCAGCCGTTCGATCCTTCTTGTTCGGGTTCTCATCCCTCCCAAAGACTAAAAAAGCAACCCTCCCTGTTGGAAAGATTGCTTTTTTACAGCGGAGAGGGAGGGATTGATTCAATGCTTCGCATTTCACCCCGACATGGTCGGGGCAGCAACGCTATCGCGTGCTGTCTCAATGGCTCTGCCATTGTTCGAACCCTCCTGTTCGGGTTCTCATCCCTCCCAAAAGCCAAAAAGCAACCCTCCCTGTTGGGAAGATTGCTTTTTTACAGCGGAGAGGGAGGGATTGATTCAATGCTTCGCATTTCACCCCGACATGGTCGGGGCAGCAACGCTATCGCGTGCTGTCTCAATGGCTCTGCCATTGTTCGAACCCTCTATCGGGTTCTCATCCCTCCCCGTTGTAATGCGGACGTATGGAAACAAAAAAAGCCCCAGTGTTTTGCTGAGGCTTTTCTTTTCTGCGGAGAGGGAGGGATTCGAACCCTCGGTACGAATTAACGCACAACGGTTTTCGAGACCGCCCGATTCAACCACTCTCGCACCTCTCCTTGTTGTGCAACAACGCAGGCGTTTGTTGCATCTATCCTTTTGTGAGGATAGGAGGGGAATATAAAAAGCCCAATCCTTTTCCTCAAAATCTGTTTTGTACAATCTTCGCTGATAACGCCATGCAAGGGTTGCATGATGACAGCGGTTATGAAAGCCTGGACGCATAGAGTGATTTTTCTGGATAGGTTCGGATGGAATGGCTTTTGATTTTCTTTTTGTGATTACAGTGTTTTTACTTACTCTTAGAAAAAGTTATCGGGAGTTCTCGGTCGTAAGAGGTTTCCTTCAAAACAAATATTCCCTGAAAATATTTTTGCTTTTCAACTCTATGAAGAGCTGGCTATGCTGATCATCTGTGTTCATGGTGGTGTGGCATAACAAGGTTGAATCATCTATTACTCTGAATGGCATTATTATGGAGGCTTGGTATTACTGGATCATACTGGGGGTGATTTTATGGATTGTTGAGATATTCAGTTACCCCTTTTTCATCATTGGGATTTTCGGTACGTCCTCGCTGGTTGCCGGTTTGGTTGCTTTTGCGGGTTTTGGCTTCAAAGCGCAACTGATTGCGTTCAGTGTCGGCAGTTTGGTTGTGGCTTACGGAGTAAGGCCACTCTTTAACGGCTTCAGGGCTCGCAGGGTGGAGAAAACGAATGTTGACGCATTACTTGATCGTGTCTGTGTGGTTGTCGAAGAGATCGACGCGGATAAAGGGTCGGGGAGGGTGAAGATCGGCGGAGAAACGTGGAAGGCGGTGGCCGTAAATGGCCAGGTTGTTCCTGTGGGGGAACAAGTTGTTGTAAAAGATGTACAAGGTTGCACGCTTTTTGTAGAAGTCAAATCATAACCTCAAAGGAGAAAATATGTTATCTGTGTTGTTTCTTTTTTTGGTCGTTCTTGCCATCGTTTTTTTGGTAAAGGGATTCAAGATTGTCAAGCAGTCCGAAACGATGGTCATCGAAAGGCTGGGTTCCTATCATAGAACGCTTTCTCCTGGTATCAACATTATATGGCCGATAATTGACAAACCGAGAACCATTGAATGGAGATATGTGAAGTCGGATCTTTCTGGAGACATCGTCATCAGGAGGGATAGTATCACCCGAATCGATTTGAGGGAGACGTTGTATGATTTTCCAAAACAAAGCGTTATAACACGCGATAACGTGGCAATCGAGATCAACGCCCTGTTGTATTTCCAAATCACCGATCCAAAAAGGGCGGTCTATGAAATCGCCAATCTTCCGGATGCCGTAGAGAAATTGACCCAAACAACGCTGCGAAATATTATCGGTGAACTCGATCTCGACAATACCCTGACCTCACGAGATACGATAAACGGAAAGCTGAAAGCGATACTTGACGAAGCTACTGATAAATGGGGGGTGAAGGTGAATCGTGTTGAGCTCCAGGATATCAATCCTCCTGCCGGTGTCAAGGATGCGATGGAAAAGCAAATGAGGGCGGAACGTGACCGCAGGGCCTCCATTCTTGAAGCGGAAGGTATGAAGCAGGCCAAGATTCTCGAAGCGGAAGGTATCAGGCAGTCCGAGATCAACAAGGCTGAAGGACTCAGAGAGGCTGTGGCGCTCGAAGCTGCCGGTGAAGCTGAAGCGAGAATCAAAGTTGCGAAGGCCGAAGCCGAAGCGGTGTCGATCGTTACCAGTGCGATAAAAGAGTCGGATGGAAATCCTACCGCTTACCTTGTTGCTCTCAAGTATATCGATGCGATGAAGGAGATGGTAAGCGGTAAAGACAACAAGGTTGTCTATATGCCTTATGAGGCATCGTCTTTACTCGGGTCTGTCGGAAGTATAAAAGATATGTTCCAGAAGAATTAACGGCAATCTGTTTCTTCTCTGTCGAGGAACGGCAACCTGCTGCGGTATCTTTTCCGCAGCAGGAAGTGCGAATTTGCAGAAACAGCTTTTCGAAGACAATGAAGTTTCTCTCTTCGAGAGCGAAGGAGTTTCCTGAAGAGACGGCAGGAATGTGGTATCGGTGAAATAAAAAAAGCCCCGGCTTGTGACCAGGACTTTTTGTTCGGAGCGGGAAACGAGACTCGAACTCGCGACCCCAACCTTGGCAAGGTTGTGCTCTACCAACTGAGCTATTCCCGCTTGAGGAGTTGTAATTATAAGGCTTTCGGTTTTCTTTTCCAAAGATTTTCCGGACTTTTTCCGGAGAAAGCGATTTGTCGATTCCCCCTCGACAGTTCAAAGAACAAACGATCTTTTCAGTCAAGTTCAATGCTTTTCATGATTGTATCCATGTCCTTGTCGCCTCTTCCGGAAAGGTTGACGACCAAGATGCTGTCTTTGGACATTTCTTTGGCCCTGACTGTTGCGTAGTGTATTGCATGTGCCGATTCGAGAGCGCATATTATGCCTTCTGTCGTTGCAAGCTGTTTGAGCGCGTCAAGTGCTTCCGTGTCGGTTGCCGAAGTGTAATCGACCAGTCCCAGTTCCTGCAGATAACAATGTTCCGGTCCTACTCCGGGGTAATCGAGTCCTGCCGATATTGAATGGGCTTCGGTGACCTGCCCGTAATCATCTTGCAGAATTTTCATCATTGCGCCGTGGAGAACACCCTTTTTCCCTTTGGTTAGAGATGCGGCATTGAGACCTTTCAGACCCTCACCTGCAGCTTCTACCCCAACCATCTCGATGGCTTTGCTTTGATCGAGGAATTCGTAGAACATCCCGATCGCGTTACTGCCTCCTCCCACACAGGCTGTAATGACGTCCGGCAGGCGGCCGGCCTCTTCAATTATCTGCTGCTTTGTTTCCCGGCCGATAACTGCCTGGAAATCACGGACCATCATCGGGTAAGGATGCATGCCTACGACCGATCCGATGATATAAAATGTTTCTTCCGGATTGTTGATCCAGTCACGTATGGCTTCGCTTGTAGCGTCTTTGAGCGTTTTCGTGCCGCTCTCTACTGGACGAACCTCTGCACCGAGCAGTTTCATTCGCGCAACATTCGGTGCCTGCCGTTTTATATCTTCGGCGCCCATATACACGACACAGTTCAGATTGAACAAGGCGCAGACCGTTGCTGTCGCGACGCCATGCTGTCCGGCTCCGGTCTCGGCGATGATCCGTTTTTTTGCCATGCGTTTGGCCAGAAGTGCCTGGCCAAGTGCGTTGTTGATTTTATGTGCTCCGGTATGGCAGAGGTCTTCTCTTTTCAGGTAGATCTGTGCGCCTCCGATTTTCCGGCTCAGATTTTCTGCATGGTAAAGCGGGGTAGGCCGCCCAACATAGTTTCGAAGAAGTTTGGTATACTCATCCCAGAATGCCGGATCCTTTTTTGCCTTGGCGTATTCCTGTTCGAGGTCGGAAGCGTTTTTAAGAAGGGTTTCCGGAATGAATTTTCCTCCAAAACCGCCGTAATGTCCCGTATTGTCGGGAGCTGTATATGCTGACTTTGTCATTGTTACGTTGATCGATTCTTCTTGCTGTGTGCCGACTTGATTGCTTTATGGGCTTTTAGCCGGACTTCGTGATGGAGCTATAATTTTTCATTGCCGTTCGGATTTGCTGAAATCAGGTGAACGACTTCAGATAGGTTGAGTATAGCTAACTAAAATAATATATATTTAGTCTTTTATTGGCCAACTCCCAGGAAATATAAACCTTTTTCAGGCAGGAGCGCTATCAACGTGTTGCTTTCAAGTAGGTTCACACTGAAGCTTGTTGTACTCTCAGGATTGTTATTGTCAGTTGTTGCATGCATGCCGGTCTTCTCACAGGTCAAGTCCGAGACAAAAGTTTCCGGCAGTAAAGAGGATCGTGACAAGAGTGGGCTTGATACCACGATCGTCTATACTGCCCGTGATTCACTTGTCTACGACATCACAGAGCAGACGATGGAGCTGTGGGGGCAGGCTTCGGTACGGTACGAGGATATGAAACTGGACGCCCCGAAGATTCTCGTAGATTACGATACTTCGGTTTTTGATGCGTTTGCGGCGAAAGATTCACTGGGGAAGGTAACGGAACTTCCCGTCTTCACCGACAAAGAGGGCGCGTTTGAGGCTGAAAGTATGAAGTACAACTATGCTACGAGAAGAGGTAGAACGGTCAATGTGTCCTCCGAAATCGAAGAGGGATATTATACCGGAGCCAATGTCAAGCGGTTGGAAACCGGAGAGTTGTATATCCGGGACGGTATCTATACAACCTGTCCGAAAGAAGATCCGGATTTCTGGTTTTACGGCAAGGACATGAAGATCATTCCCAATGACAAGGTCGTGGCCAGGCCTCTGGTTTTGTATATACGGCCCAAACCTTTTTCCTGGCGCCTGCCTGCAGTTCCTCTCGTACCCCTGCCTTTCATGTTTCTTCCGATAAAAAGTGAGCGCACGTCGGGTTTTCTTATCCCGAAATTCGGCGACGATGACCGGGGGGTTTATTTTTCAAACCTGGGCTATTTCTGGGCTTTCAATGATTATATGGATCTGCGGGCTGAAGGTGACTTGGCTTTCAACGGCAGTTGGCGGCTTGGTCAGCGTTTTCGTTACAAGAAGAGGTATCTTTTTGACGGCTATTTTCAGGGGGAATATGAACGTTATATTCTCTCGCACCCTGACGATCCCGATTATGTCGATTACGGTAACTGGAATTTCGAACTGGTGCACCACCATCGGTTCGATCCTACCGCAAAGCTTGATCTTAATCTGTATTACCAGGGAGGACGCCGCTACTATGATGTCAATTCGATCAATCCTGAATCGATTATCAACGAACAAGCCAATTCCTACGCTTCGTTTTCAAAAACGTTCGATGAAGGAAAACGCAGTATTGCTGTAGGTTATCAACGTTCGCAAGACCTCAGGGATGATGATCTCATTCAATCGGTAAGCGCCTCGTATTTCCAGCAGCGCGTTTATCCTTTCAGAAAGGATGGGACGGCTCAGGATGACTGGCGATCCCGTTTTTCTCTTACTCCCAGTGCATCGGCAAATGCCGAGTATGCCACGTTGGATGACTTGAATTTCAGTGATTATGATATCGATGCCGGTTTACGGATGGCATACAAGCAGGATTTCGGCAAAGGTTTTTCAGCCGATTTTTCGCAAAGGGTAAACCTGGAAGCGAGAGTGGACAACAATCCGGTCGATGAGGACAGGTGGGGAACCAAGCTTGAATTACCATTCAGCATCAACTCGACCCTGTTCAAATACTTCAATGTCAACGGCAGTTTTAACTACTATAACTATTACGTTAACAGTTATGTTGAGAAGTACTATGACGATAGCCTGGAGGAGGTTGTCACGAAAACGATAGATGACCCGTCTTCCTTTTCCGTGTATTCTCTCGACCTTGATGCACAGACAAGACTTTACGGAACGTGGTATACTCCCATGCTCGAGGATCTGATCGGAGTCAAAGCTTTGCGCCACACCATAATTCCAAACTTGACATTTTCCTACAGTCCTGATTTTTCAGGTGAAGGTTATGATTATTACGGTACGTATATCGATTCGTTAAACCAGCCGGTACGCTATAACAAATATCAGGATGCAATCTATAGCAATATTTTTGAAGAAAGAAGTGCTGTAGGTATATCGATACAAAACCTTTTGCAGGCAAAAGTTAAAGGGAAAGTCACTCCAGAAGGCAAGGTTACGGATGACAAGATTCTTCAACTGCTTTCACTGTCTGTTTCAACGAGTTATAATTTTGCGGCGGATTCTTTGAGGCTTGCGCCGTTGACGTTTTTAGCAACGAGTAATGCCTTGGCTCCGAATTTTCTGTTGCGGGCAGGTGCTACTCATGATATTTACAGCTTTGATCGGGTTACCGGGGAACGTATTGACAAGTTGAATGTGAACGACCGGGGTGGATTGTTACGTTTTGTCCAGGGATTTGTGAACATGAGTCTCAGTATGAAAGGCAAAATTGGCAATAGCGATATGGCTAAAAGGCGGGGAGCCGGAGGTCAGGCAGCAGATGGGTCGGATGAGGACGAAGAGCAGATGACCGCCGAGAAAGCGATATACAAGGAGCGTTACGATCGTGATTTCTACAGATACGTCGATAACCGGCTGCCATGGCAATTGAGGTTGTCACTCTACCTTAATTCAAATAGGTACGATCCCCTCGAGCCTGCAAATACGACTGTTTTGTTGAACACTTCTGCAAAAGTGTCTTTGAACAAAACCTGGCATCTCAGTTTGAATACCGGTTATGACATTCAGGAGCATGAGCTTATTTATCCACAGATAAATCTTTACGGTGATTTCGATTGTTGGGATATGAATTTTCAATGGGTTCCGACCGGAGAGTACAGTAGTTATTTTTTCCAGATCGGTATAAAGGCTCCTCATTTGCAGGATATCAGGTTCCGCCAAAGCGGGAGACTTTCGGAAGCCTCATAATATGGGTATAACAGAGAGCGAATAAGCTATTTTTGGTAGTAAGGTTCGGTCTGTTTTCACAGTTCGTGGGAGAGTATATATGCCAAGCGGGCATTGAATGTTTCGTGCGCATCATGATGGATGCAATGCGAAGCTTCAGGAATGATGAATGCACCGGCCTGAGGCAGCAGTTGCTGGAATTCCGGGATGATTTTATGAGGTGGCAGGGCGCTGTCTTCCGCTCCCCAGACGAGAAACGCTTTGTTTCGGTAATTGCACGGTTTCGGGAGATGCTCCAGTGTAAAATCATGCGGTCTTCGGGAAGGGGAAAGATAAGACCATACAGCGCCTTTATCCTGGAGGGGTTTTGTGAACTGGTTGATCAGCTGTAAATCAACTTTTTTCTGGTTATAGTACGTTGGCAGAAGGCTTTGGCTCACCCCTATGTGGTTTGCGAATGCTGCAAACATGACTTCACCGATCAGGGGGGAAGCAATGAGGCCGAAAAATGCTTTCGCCATCGGATCCATTGTGTCGCCGAAAAGCCCTGACGGGTTCGCCAGTATGAGTCCTTCTACAATATCCGGATTCTCATGGGCAAAGTAGAGGCCTGATGCCCCTCCCATAGAATGTCCTACAATAACTACGTTGCTGATGTTTTTGTGGACCAGAAGTGCTCGTATCTGCTCGGCAAACAGTGAAAGACGGTACCTGGCATTGGGTTTTTCCGATCCGCCGAATCCCAGGAGATCGATGGCAAGTATATGATATTTCTCCGCAAACAACGGTATGTTCTGATTCCAATGTTCCAGCATACCGCCGTAACCGTGAACAAACAGCAAGGATGGTTTGTCCGTTTTCGGCTGGCTGTATTCCCGATATCGTATTCGTGCGTTTTTTCCTTTCTCGTATTCCCAGTTGAGGAAAAGGTCTGTAGACAGAGCGTTCATGTTTCAGATGTCCAAGGCAACAAAGAGTTCGTGATTGAATATACCTGATAGAGTCAAAATAAAAAGGCTGATGTTAAAAATAATTGTTAAATTGGTTAAAAATTGTCCAATTTAATGTGGTTTTCACACCGAGTGTCATGTTGAAAGTTTCAAGAAAATTTGAATATGGGCTTCATGCTGCAGTATATCTTGCTCGCAAGGAACCTGATACGGTCGTGACCGTAAAAGAAATGTCTTTGGAGATAGGGTTTTCGCAGGAGTTTATGGCAAAAGCCATGCAGCATTTGAAAAAAGCCGGTCTTGCTGTATCGGTTCAAGGAGTGAAGGGGGGATATCGTCTGGCAAAGTCTCCGGATGATATCACCATTTCGGATATCGGCAGGGCAACGGAAGGGGTCCCTCATCTCATGCGATGCTCTGTTGATAGCGGAAAATGTGAAATTGTCGATACGTGCCCTCATCGCGGTTATATGTTCATGCTTGAAAAAAAGATCGACATGCTTATGGCGGGTACAACTGTATCAGCTCTTCTTTGAAGCGGCTGGGTAATTTCGCCGTTGTGTCGTAACTCTTTTTCGGTTAGTTTGTCACCCACTATGTTAAAAGCCGTATAGAGCTGCAAGGTAAGCCAAAGAGTATAATGCAGAAAGAAAAGGTTGTTTCCGGCCAGAATACAGTGCTTCCCGATATTGTCATGCAGGGGGTCTGTACCCATAATCTGAAGAATATATCCGTACGGATTCCCAGGAATAAGTTTGTCGTTATAACCGGTGTAAGCGGGTCAGGGAAGTCAAGTCTTGCTTTCGATACGCTCTATGCCGAAGGGCATCGAAGATATGTTGAATCGATGTCGGCTTACATACGTCAGTTTCTCGAAAGAATGCCCAGGCCGGAGATAGCTTCTATAGAGGGTATTGCTCCTGCGATTGCCATTGAGCAGAAAGCCATTCCGAAAAACCCGCGTTCAACAGTCGGAACCGTTTCTGAAATCTATGATTATTTAAGGCTGCTTTTTGCGAGAATAGGTAAAATTTATTCGGCCGATACCAATGAGCTTGTACTGAAGCATACCCCTGAAGATGTCGGATGGCAGGTCGATTTTCTTGAAGAGGGGAGTCGTTTTTTTGTCGGTTTTCCTTTTCCCTGCCACACCACTACCAGTTCACACCGTTGCCCGGTAGATGAAGAATTGAAAAACCTGTTGCAGAAAGGTTTTTTTCGGCTGGTATACAAAGATGAAATTCTCGATATCAACGACGAAGCGGTTCGCAAGCGTGTTGTCGATATGGACGCGGAAGATGTCATGCAGGTGATCGTGCTTGTTGACCGCTTTAAGGCCGTTCATGATGAGAAAACCAGCAGCAGGGTTGCTCAGGCGGCTGAAACAAGTTTCAATGAGTCGAGTGGTTATGCGTTACTGAAAGTTGTCGGGGGGAAGATGTTCCGTTTCAGTGACCGTCTCGAGCTGAACGGTGTTGAATATCAAGAGCCGACTCCCCAGCTCTTTGCATTCAATTCTCCGCTTGGCGCTTGTCCTGAATGTCAGGGGTTCGGTCGGGTTGCCGGTATCGATGAAGATGCAGTTATTCCCAACAAATCATTAAGCCTGGCTGAAGGGGCCATTGCCTGCTGGAACTCAGAGAAGTACAGCCGTCACAGGAAGAAACTTCTTGACATTGCCGCGGAGGTTGGTATTCCGGTCGACCGGCCTTACGAGAAGCTTTCACCTGTCCATAAAAATATGATCTGGAAGGGTGTGCACCAGAAAGGGTACAAGGGTGTCAGCCGTTTTTTTGCCGAAATCGAAAAAGATGCCGGCTACAAGATGCACCTGCGTGTGTTTCTCAGCCGTTACAGGGGCTATGCGGCTTGCACTGCCTGCGAAGGAAGCCGACTCAAGCCGGAAGCGAGGTGTGTCAAGGTTTCCGGGAAAAACATCGGCGAAATAAGCAAGTTGAACATTGCAGATGCCAATGATTTTTTCAGGAATCTCGATATATCGCCCTTCGATAGAAAAGTTGCCGGCGCTTTGCTGTTGGAAATTCAGAAGCGATTGCAATATATGCTCGATGTCGGTCTCGATTATTTGACGCTCGATCGACTCACGCACACATTGAGCGGAGGAGAGTTTCAGCGGATCAATCTTTCGACATCTCTCGGCTCGCCGCTGGTCGGCGCGATGTACATTCTCGATGAACCGAGTATCGGGTTGCACCAGAGCGATTCTGCACGGTTGATAAGGTTGTTGAAGCGTTTGCGGGATCTCGGTAATACGGTGGTCGTTGTCGAGCATGATCGGGAGATCATCGAAGCAGCCGATGAAATTATCGATCTCGGGCCGAAAGCCGGAAAAATGGGTGGAAAAGTTGTTTTTCACGGGGTTCCGGGAAAGATTTTGGAGAAAACCGGGTCACTTACAGCCGATTACCTCACAGGTAAAAAAACAATTCCTGTTCCTTTCAGACGTCGAAACCCTGATTTTTCCAGGTGTATCGAAGTGCATGGCGCTATGCAGAACAATCTGAAAAACATCGATGTGCGGTTTCCTCTTGGGGTTATGACCTGCGTGACCGGTGTCAGCGGTTCGGGAAAATCTACCCTTGTCAACGATATTGTCAAGAAAGGGATTGCCAGAGCAAAAGAGAATAGCAGTGAAAAAGTCGGTACCCACCGTTCTATAATAGGGGCGGAACTTGTCGACGGTGTCGAACATGTTGACCAGTCGCCAATCGGAAAATCCAGCAGAAGTAATCCAGCCACGTACCTGAAAGTATTCGATGATATCCGCCAGCTGTTCGCCCAGACCAGGGATGCTCGATCAAGAGGATGGAAGCCCGGTTATTTTTCTTTCAATATTCCAGGGGGGCGTTGCGAAACCTGCGCGGGTGAAGGGATAGTGAAAATAGAAATGCAGTTTCTTGCAGACATTGAAGCGGTTTGTGAAGAGTGTGGCGGGAAGCGATACAAAAGCGATACTCTTGAAATCCGTTATAAAGGTCTTTCCATTGCCGAGGTGCTTGATCTTACCGTTCAGGAGGCTATGGAGTTTTTTTCCTCAGAAAAATCAATACGACGGAAACTTGCTGTCCTCGATGATGTCGGTCTCGGATATATTCGTCTGGGCCAGTCTTCGAGTACGCTTTCCGGAGGAGAGGCTCAACGCCTGAAACTTTCGCATTTCATTGCAAAATCCGATACTGCTCATACGCTCTTTATTTTTGATGAGCCGACCACAGGTCTTCATTTTGATGATATTCTCAAACTCATCAACTGTTTCGAGCGTCTTCTCGAACAAGGCAACTCTCTGTTGATCATCGAACACAATCCTGATATCATCAAACAGGCCGACTGGATTATCGATCTCGGTCCGGGAGCAGGAAATAAAGGGGGCGAAATTGTTGTCGAGGGGACACCTGAATCGATATGCGAATGCCCGGCATCACTCACCGGAAAACATCTCAAGCCCTGGCTTGAAGAGGGGGGTGATGAGAAACAAGTGACGGGAAACAAGTGACAAGTTACAAGAAAAACATTACCGGAGTCTTCGCTCGTCACTTTCTTCACTTGTCAAAATTATGTTCCGGCGGATCGTCCTCGAGCGCTCCTCCGTGCAGTCGTATGTGTGGAAAGTGTGATGCCGATGTTCTTTCAACCCAAACGTCCTTTCCTTTCTCGGCGAGTTTTTCATTTTCGGCAACCGTCAGTCTGTTTTTTGCAAGGGCTATAATTTCAGCAAGTACCTCACCTCCATTACGGTCCAGTTCTGTCGCCGTGTTGTCACTCATTTTCGAGCAGATACTTTCATATTTCTCTTCTGCGATTTTCCCAATTGTGTGATAGAGCTTGTCTTTATCCATAAATACAGGGTCAAGTGGTTTGTAACTTGTAATAAAAAAACATTTTCAAGAACAGCAACGTTCCGATGGCCATGAGTGAAAAATATTTTGCGGGAAAGATTTTTTTTTGGATATTTGTTACTGGTTTTAGCACTCGCAAGCATTGAGTGCTAAAATCGGATGACTGTACGAGTCACCAGTGTTTTTTTGTGAAAGATGTATATCCCATAAACTAAAACATACAAAGGAAAGATGAACTTAAAACCTTTAGCTGACCGAGTAATCGTCAAGCCGGCGCCAGCAGAGGAGAAGACCAAGGGCGGGCTTTACATTCCGGATACCGGAAAAGAAAAACCTCAGTACGGTGAGGTTGTTGCTGTAGGTCCGGGTAAGGTTGCCGACAGCGGACAGGTCCTTGAAATGCAGGTTGTGGTTGGACAGAAAGTACTGTATGGCAAGTACTCAGGAACTGAAGTTGCCGTAGAAGGTGAAGACTATCTCATCATGAGGGAGTCTGACATTTTTGCTATTCTGGATTGATTTTTCAGACTATCACTATTTAAAATATTTTTCAGGAGGAAAGTTTAACAATGACTGCTAAAGATATTCTCTTTGATGCAGAGGCCAGAGCCAAGCTGAAAGTCGGTGTGGACAAGCTTGCCGATGCTGTAAAGGTTACACTCGGCCCTGCCGGTAGAAATGTGCTTATCGACAAGAAATTCGGTGCACCGACCTCGACAAAAGACGGGGTTACCGTTGCAAAAGAGATCGAGCTTGAAGATTCTTTTGAAAACATGGGTGCACAGATGGTCCGTGAAGTATCCTCGAAAACAAGCGACGTTGCTGGTGACGGTACAACAACCGCAACCGTTCTTGCTCAGGCCATCTACCGTGAAGGTTTGAAAAACGTTGCAGCCGGTGCCCGCCCGATCGATCTCAAGAGAGGCATTGACAAAGCTGTAAAAGACGTTATCGTAGAACTCAGGGAAATCAGCCGTGATATTTCCGGTAAAAAGGAAATTGCACAGGTTGGAACCATTTCTGCCAACAACGATCCTGAAATCGGTGAGCTGATTGCCGAAGCGATGGAAAAAGTCGGTAAAGACGGTGTGATTACCGTTGAGGAAGCAAAAGGCATGGAAACCGAGCTGAAAGTCGTGGAAGGTATGCAGTTCGATCGCGGTTACCTTTCTCCTTACTTTGTGACCAACTCGGAAAAGATGGATGCCGAGCTTGAAGATCCCTACATTCTGATCCACGATAAGAAGATCAGCAACATGAAAGATCTTCTGCCGATTCTTGAGAAAACAGCTCAGTCAGGCAGGCCGCTGATGATCATTTCTGAAGATATCGAAGGTGAAGCTCTTGCTACTCTCGTTGTCAACAAGCTTCGTGGTACACTGAAAGTATGTGCGGTCAAAGCACCGGGCTTCGGTGACCGTCGCAAGGCCATGTTGGAAGATATCGCCATTCTGACCGGCGGTACGGTAATTTCCGAGGAGAAAGGCTACAAACTCGAAAACGCTACGATTTCCTATCTTGGTCAAGCAGCTACCATATCGGTTGACAAAGACAATACAACCATCGTCGAAGGTAAAGGCCAGGCTGATGATATCAAGGCCCGCATCAACGAGATCAAGAGCCAGATCGAGAAATCGACATCTGACTACGACACCGAAAAACTTCAGGAGCGCCTTGCAAAGCTTTCCGGCGGTGTTGCGGTTATCAATATCGGTGCTTCGACCGAGGTCGAGATGAAAGAGAAAAAGGCCCGCGTTGAAGATGCTCTTCACGCTACACGTGCTGCTGTACAGGAAGGTATCGTTGCTGGCGGTGGTGTTGCACTGATTCGTGCTGCCAAAGGTCTGGAGAGCACCGAGCCGGAAAACAACGATCAGAAAACCGGTGTCGAAATCATCCGCCGTTCTCTTGAAGAACCTCTTCGTCAGATTGTTGCCAATACCGGTACGACCGACGGCGCAGTGGTTGTCGAGAAGGTGAAGCAGGGTGAAGGTGATTTTGGCTTCAACGCCAGAACTGAAGAGTACGAAAAGATGATTGATGCTGGTGTTGTCGATCCTACCAAGGTAACAAGAACCGCTCTTGAGAATGCAGCATCGGTTGCAGGTATTCTCCTGACGACTGAAGCGGCTATTACCGATATCAAGGAAGATGCACCTGAAATGCCGGCAATGCCTCCGGGTGGCATGGGCGGTATGGGCGGTATGATGTAAAGAGCCTGTATCCAAGTAGTTAAGAAGGCCACCCTGCTTGCCAGGGTGGCTTTTTTTTTACAGAAATTCCTACCTTGACTAAATGGGAGAATAAAGCCGGTTTCGAAGCCGACCGAGAATTTTCCGCTAGGTAATGATTTTATTCATCAATCAGAAGCAGATACATGCAATGAGAGCCGTAGTACTGATAAGCGGGGGAATGGATAGTCTTGTAGTAACAGCTCTTGCAGATTTCCTGGGCTATGATATCGCTGCGATGCATGTCAATTACGGTCAGCGTACTTGGCAGAAAGAGCTGATGGCTTTCCGTCAGATATGCAGCCATTACAATATTGAACGAAGATTGGAAATCGATACGCCTTTTCTTGCACAGATAGGAGGGTCTTCCCTGACGGACAACACAATTCCTGTAGAAGCTGCGGATCTTGACGGTTCGGAAGTACCATCGAGTTATGTGCCGTTCAGGAATGCAAGTTTTCTCTCGATGGCGGCGAGCTGGTCAGAGGTTATCGGAGCGAACAAAATATTCATCGGTGCGGTCGAAGAAGACTCTTCGGGATATCCTGATTGCCGCAAGGTGTTTTACGAGGCTTTCAACAGGGTAATCGAACTTGGCACACGGCCTGAAACCGCTATTGAAATTCAAACACCACTTATAGATCTGCAAAAATCAGGGATTGTCAAGAAAGGGATCGATCTTGACGTTCCATTTCAGTATAGTTGGTCCTGCTACAAAAGTGAAGGCAAGGCATGTGGGGTTTGTGACAGCTGTGCCCGAAGACTCAGGGCTTTCCAGCAGGTAGGGGTTCCCGATCCGATTGATTACGAGGAACGGCCAGGGTATGTATGATCGAGTTGGGGCTGTAAACGGGTATTCCAATTTGTCAGAAGGTTTTTCATCGGTTTTCCTTTGTGTTCGATGGCTGAAGAATCGTTTTGCTGATCCGTCCCGGTTCATATTTGGTTTTTGTATTAAAAGAATAAAGTTCATAGGAACATGACATCGTCGAAGAAGTTTTCTTTCGTACAGGAAGGTGATCAAGAGCGTTTACAACTTTCATTCGGGCTTATGGCCCTCATATGGATAGTGGGTTTTGCCGGGCACTTTACCCCGCTGCGTGAATGGCCTGCACTGACTCTTTATGTTATCGGTTCATTGAGTCTTGTGCTTTTCCAGGGAGTGAAGCGCAATGGCTGGAAAAGCATGTACATGGCAGGGGGACACTACAAGAAATCATTACTTTGGGGGGGGGGCGCCGGAGCGTTACTTTTCTTTATGGCTCTGTTCAATACCCATAATCATTATGAAAACGGCGGTGCGGCTATGGATGGGATGGAAGCATTGCTTCGCAAGGATTTTCTTCTCTATCTTTTTCCTGTATTGGTACTTGCAGAGGAGTTATTTTGGAGGGGGATTATGGCCTCTTCTCTTGCAGCCTATAATGTCAATCGGCATATTATCGTGCTGGTCACCACGTTGTGCTTTGCGCTCAACCACTTTGCCGTTGCGCCGGTTGCTATGGAGGAGCGCCTGCTTATGGCAATCATGGCGTTGCCGCTTGGCATTGCAGGAGGATATATAACATTGGGTACAAAAAATGTGTGGGGGAGCGTTGTCGTGCACATGTCTGCGATGATCTCCATGTTTATCGGTATGCAAATGAACACATAATACATAGCTTGACACATCATATGACGCAAAACAGGGTTTCAACGTTACTCAAAGAACAGAGAAAATTTCTCATTGCTTACTATATGCCTGAATTTCCCGTTCCCGGATCGACGCTTCCGGTTCTTGAAGCGTTACAGAAGAGCGGTATCGACATCATTGAGCTTGGCATACCCTATTCCGATCCCATAGGAGACGGGCCGGTTATACAGGAGGCGGCGCAGATAGCGATCAAGAACGGTGTTCACACCGCCGGTATTCTAAAGATGGTCGGAAAAGCAAGAGCCGGTGAAGGATGTGAAAAAATTACGGTGCCAGTCATGCTTATGGGCTATTGCAGCCCGCTGATAGCATATGGGGGAGACTGTTTTCTGACCGATGCCTTGGGGGCTGGAGTTGACGGGTTGCTCATACCGGATCTTCCGCCGGAAGAAGCTGAAGATTTTCTCGAAAGGGCCAAGGGCTTCGGGCTTTCCGTTGTTTTTTTTATTTCTCCTCTGACTCCTGTCGATCGTATCAGGAGGATAGATGCGTTGTCAACCGATTTTTCATACTGTTTTGCGGTTAATGCAACAACCGGAACAGGTAAGCTGGGTGAGACAGATCGTGAAGCCGATATCGAAGCCTATCTCCACCGGGTCAGGGAGAATACCAGAAAGAAATTTGTTGTCGGTTTCGGTATAAAGGACCGTAAACGCATTGAAAAGGTCTGGAGCGTTGCTGACGGGGCGGTTGTCGGCACGGCACTTTTGCAGGCCATACGCGATGCATCAACACCTCAAGAGGCAGCGGCAATGGCTGCGGAATTTTGCGAGACATTGCAGGGCACCGGGAAACAGTCAACGTTATGACCCGGCGTGATCCTTCTGTCGAGATAATTATTCCACACTACAGAGGGCGCTTCATACTCGAGCGCTGTCTTGACTCCCTTGTGAAAACCTCTTATACGGCGATGAGTATCTGTATTGTCGATAACGGTAGTGGAGAGGGGGATATTTGTGCCGAGCTGAAAAGAAGGATTGAAAAACTGAGGGTTGTCACTCTTCAGTCGAACAAAGGATATGCCGGGGGGTGTAACAGCGCATTGCTGTCTTCTTCTGCAGACTATGTGGTTTTCATGAATGACGATACGGTCGTCGAACCCTCATGGCTTTTGCCTCTTGTCGAGTTGGCGGAAGCTGACGGTGCCATCGCTGCACTTCAGCCAAAGATTCTTTCTTTGCAGGCAAAACAGGCCGGAAAAAAGATTTTTGATTATGCGGGTGCAGCCGGTGGGTTGATCGACCGGCTGGGTTATCCCTATTGTTATGGGCGGACATTTTTCCGGACGGAAAACGATTATGGTCAATATGATGAAGGGAAAGATATTTTCTGGGCATCGGGAGTCGCCATGTTTGCAAAAAGAGTGGTTGTTACAGATCTCGGGGGGTTTGACGATGATTTTTTCATGCATATGGAAGAGATAGATCTTTGCTGGCGCATGCTTTTACAGGGTCACCGTATCGTATCGGTGCCTTCTTCTATTGTTTATCATGAGGGAGGGGCGTCATTGGCAAAAGGGGCTCCAGAAAAAATCTATCTGAATCACAGAAACAATCTGGCGATGCTGCTTAAAAACAGAAGCGCCACCGCTCTTGTATGGGTCTTACCGCTCAGGATGGTGCTCGAATGTGTTGCTGCCGTTCGATACCTCATAACAGGTTCACAGCGTACGAAGAGTGCTTTGAGTGTGCTGCGGGCGTTGATCGATAACATTCGACTTCTGCGTAATACGCTGAAGAAGCGAAATGACGTTCAGGTGATGAGAAATGTTACGGATAAGATGCTGTTTCGTAATGCCCCGTTATCGATATTTTTCAGTCCCGTTGTCGCTGAAAAAAAGGCGACAGGACAACCTCTACAATGAGTGTCATATTTCGGGATTTGGTTTCCTGGTTTCAGCGAGATTTTTGATTGTCTCCAAAATTGTCGGAAGGTCCTGGTGTTGTACAAAGCTCACAAGAAGGGGAGGGGCAAAAAAATCGGGCTTCAGTACTGCTTTCCAGGAAAGAAATGTGCCATCATCACTGTCCGAGGGTTCGAATTTCCATTGCCCCCGGTAGATTTTAAAGTCACCCTCGATAATATTGAACGTAAGGCTTCGGGGAAATATCTCTTTAACCCTGAGTACGATATGAACCGATTTTTCGAAGAATAGGATGCCGCTTTTTCCGGTCTGTTCAAGGATTTTTTCATCACCTTTTTCTTCAATAACCTTGCTTTCAACCACTTTCGGTATGCTCTCGCTGAGATGATCGTAGTCCGTAAGAACGGACCAGACGGTTTCAGGGGAGGCGGCCACGAAAATTGAACCCGAGGTGTCGATGATACCATCGTCCAGGAAAAGTGTTTTGATAATGGCTTCTCCTTTCAGCAGTTTCTGCCGGTCGTTTTCCGGCATGCTGCTATTTGGTGCAGCGTTGCTCATGGTAAAATGTTTTTGCAGTGGGGTAAGGGGTATAATCGAAATGTAGTATATTCGCCGAAATAACCGTGCAATACGGTCGAGGGATAATGTCGAAACTATTGATTCTTTCTTTCTTCAGGATTCGACAGCGCAACCGTTTTTTTTGTTTCTCTTTCAGGGCTGACGGTTGCTTTGCTGGATTCAGAGAGCTCTCTGATTGTTTCCAGCAGCTCGCGCAGATCTCTTTTCTGGACAGCATCGATAATGAACCCGGGTGCGGAAAAATCGGGTTTTACGGTTGCTGACCAAGTAACGAACGTTCCGTATTCTTCATGGGGGGTCAGGACCCATTTCCCGTTGAAGGTTTCGAAATCTCCACTTATAAGATTGAATGAAAGCGTGTCGGGAAAGGTTTCGATGATCGTCATTTTGGTACTGAACTTGACTTTAAAGAACAGCACACCGGTTTTGCTTGTCTGTTCGATGATTTTGATGTTTCCATTATCCTCTATGACAGTGCTTTCCTTTACTTTCGGCATGGTGTCGGGGAAGTTATCGTAATCGGTTATCACCGTCCATATGGTTTCCGGAACCGAACGAATATATACCGAGCCGGACACGTCGATCACATCATCATCGTCTCTTTCAAGAAAGATAATGGTTTCACCGTCGAGAAGACGTGTTTGTTCCGATGGGAGGTTCAGCCGGGGTGACTCTGCAGTTGCTGATGCTGCAAAAAAGAACAGAAACAAAACACTGACTATCATAGCCGGGTGTGTTCTCTTTGTCATAAGTGCATTTGTTTTTGTTTCTCCTCTGTCAAGGTCGAATAAGAAAAACGGTTTGAATGGCTGTTACAAAATATTTGGTAATCGGCTCGAACGTTTCTCAGTGGCAAAATGCGTTGGTTTCGGCACGTTTTTTATGAGCTGAAAGAATTCCGGGGAGGTCCTGCCGCTGAACAAAGCTTACCAGTATGGGTGGTGCGAAAAACAGCGGTTTGATTTTTGCTCTATAGTGTAGAATGGTACCTTCATATTCACGATGTGTTTCCAGAAGCCATTCTCCCTGATACACGTGGAAGTCTCCGCTGACCTGCTCAAACGATACCCGATGAAGATATTCTTCGTATATCTTCAGTCGGAAGTTGACTGTTTTTTCAAAGATCAGGATGCCGGTTTTGCCTGTCTGTTCAAGGATGATCGCTCCGTTTTTTTTTTCGATCGTTCGACTTGCGACAACTTTCGGGAGGGTGTTGCTGAGATTGTCGTAATCTGTCAGGGCTTTCCAGACTTTTTCAGGCGGGGCCTTGATAAATATCCTGCCGGATACTCCTACGATATCATCTTGGTGATAGGACAGGTCGATAAGGATATCACCGCTAAGCAGTCGGTTATGTTCTTGCATGCCGCAATCGCAATGTAGTTGTTCGATAGGGTGTGCGGTATCGGTTCACAAAAAACAGAAGGCTAAAACAATAATAATAACAATAATTTACATTCGTGATTTAAACTGTGCAATGTCGTAGCGACGTCAAGTTTGCTCAATCCTTACAATGAATGACCACCCCTTCGTGTTGGGAAAGTTTGATCCCTACACCTGTTTTGTGCTGAGAGGCCGCAACAAGGTTCTGCTTCGTACTGAAGATCGAATGCTCTTTTTTATCAAGCATTTCGAGCTGCGCATGATCAACATTGACTTCAACACCGGTTGAACTGAAATTGACAATGATAAACGCCGATTCTCCATTGGCATATCGCCGGTAACCTATACAGCCTGATGTATCATGGACATTGAGGTTCAGTATTTCGATTTTACCTTTTGTAAATACCTCGGTATTGGTAAGCTTGAACAGCTTCCGGTAAAATTCATGCAGTTCACCATTGAAAGGTTCATCGGCTTGACGGAGTAGCTGTACAGGAAGCTGGTACCTGAATCCTTCCATTTGTCCCTGGTGAATGAGATGCATTCCCGGTGAGGTGACCAGGATCAAGGCTGCGACAAGGTGATTCGGACCCAGCTTTTTTGCAGCTCTCGGTTCGTCATGGTTTTCAAGGAACAGGCAGAGTTTCGACCGGTAGTTCCATTCGGCTTTCAAGTGCTCTCTCAGCCTGGTGATATCGATAGGATGAGAGGTGATGTGGTCATAAAACGGTTTGTCATAGGTGTAGTCGAAGCCCATTTGCTGCAGCTCCCACTCTTTGTTCCAGTAGGATTCTGCAAGGAAAAGAAAGCCTGGTTTCCGGGATTTTACGGCCTTTATCGCTTTTGGCCAGAACTCGTCCGGCATGGGACCGGTGAGTGGAGCCCATGTTGTGTCAAATACTGATTTGAGGATCAGCATGGCCACGTCGCAACGGACAGCATCACATTTTTCACTGATGGAAAGCAGGTTCTCCATCATGAGCGTGTGGGTTTTGGAATTGGCATAGTTCAACTGCAAGGTATCAGTCCATGCAGGGAAGTATGGATCTTTCCCATGGGCAAGGTAGCGATCACGCTTGTATTCAAAGCATGAACCGGGATCGAGGTACTGCTCTTCGTTCGATACGGTGACGAAATATTCCGGGTGTTCGGGAAGCCATTTATTGTCAAGTGCCATGTGGTTGGGGACGAAATCGAGCATGAGTTTTATTCCCGAGGCACTGAGTCTTTCGCGAAATATATCGAGTTCTTTTTCCTCGCCAAGGCAAGGATTGATGCTGTATTCCGGGATGGCGTAAGGAGATGCTCCGATGTCTTCCGGGACAAGGTTTTCCAACTGCTTGAGAAAAGCCGTTCGGAGACTCTGGTGAGAGCGGGCTGTTGCCTGACTGTAAAGGCTTGGTTTCCATACACCCATAAGCCAGATGACGTCGAAGCCACATGATGAGAAAAATTCGAACTCTTTTTCCGGAACCGAGCCGAGCGTGACGGGTTTCTGGTATATGTGAGAAAGTTTGCGGAGCCAGACCCGTGTATTTATTTCGTAGACTAAAGGGAACATGGTATCAATAGGGTTATCAAACTGAAAAAATCACCGTGATGATCAGCGCTTTCGATGGTGTTGCCGGTAAAACACAGGGTTTATGGGTGCCTTTCGTCCATTGCTTCAAATGAGTTTGGATGAAATCAGGATGCATTACAAATTGCTGGAGGCGCTTCAATATAGCACTGAATACCTATGGATGAAATGTAAAATGATTGTGTCGAGGCAAGGTACGCCGGGATTGGATAAAAGAAAAACGTTGTTTTCAGTACATAGTTCACCCGCGGCATATTGAAACAAACAGGATATCTCTATGGAAAAGCTTAATGACGATCTCGTTGAGAAGAAGATCCGGGAGCTCAACGGATGGGATGTTGTTGTCGTAGACGGGGAAAAACGTCTTGTCAGGGAGTTTATATTCGAAGACTTTACGGGTGCTGTAGCGTTCAGCGTAAAAGTCGGGATAATTGCCGAGAAAGCCGATCATCATCCTGTTGTGTTGACCGAGTGGGGGAAGGTAACGGTTTCCTGGTGGAGCCATTCGCTCGGCGGACTGAGCGAAAAAGATTTCGAAATGGCAGAGAGAACATCGATGCTCTATGAGGGCTGAAAATACTTTGTTAATGCATACGATTGAGCATGAAGAAGATTGAAAATATCAATACTTTTAAAGATAGAAACCATTAAAGAACGTTGGAGATGGCTATGTCGAAGTATGTGTGTTGAAAGAAAAGCTTGAAATGATGGAACTGATCGGTGCTCGATTGCTAAAAAAAAACGGTATGGATAAAGGAGATACATGATGAACAATATTGGAGATGTTCTTCGATGATGCTTCAAAAATGGTAGACTCAGAAAATATGTGCGACAACTCACGCGATTGGAGCGAGTTGCTTTCAGAATAGAAAGGCGATTTTTCCAGGATGATTATCGTTTTTTTGTCTTCCTTTTGACAGGGCTTAGCCCGATTGAACGTTTACTTAGAGAAACAAACCGTCTCTTTTCAGTGGAAGACGGTCTTTTTTTTTATTTTAACCGCGATAAAATGATACGGCTCGATCGAGCCTTTTATGGACTAACTTTTTTTCGATAATCGTTTTGATTGATTTTCTTCAACAACTCAATGATGTACAGCGCCAGGCTGTTCAGACTACCGAAGGACCGGTTATGGTGCTTGCAGGCGCAGGTTCGGGCAAAACCAGGGTCATTACGTACAGAATAGCTTATCTGATCGGCGAGGAAAACGTTGCCCCTCACCAGATTCTTGCACTGACCTTTACGAACAAGGCGGCCAACGAAATGCGTCAGCGTGTGGATGAGCTGCTGCACAGCGGAAGTTCAAGAGGGCTCTGGATCGGCACGTTCCATTCAATATTCGCTCGTCTGCTTCGTAACTATATTCATCTGATAGGTTATGATGGCAACTTTTCGATTTATGATTCCGATGACAGCAAGAGTTTGATACGTCAGGTGATGAAGGAGCTGAATATTCCTGTTGATGCCGTGCCTGTCAATACTGTGCAGGGAATCATAAGCAAGGCAAAAAACAGTTTTATTCTGCCCGATCAGTTTCATGCACAGGCTTCGGATTATAACGGTCAGAAAGCGGCGCAGATTTATGAGGTTTATGTCCGCAAGCTCCGGGAGAACAATGCGCTTGATTTTGACGACCTGCTCATCAAACCTCTTGAGCTTTTTCAGGCACAACCGGCAGTGCTCGAACAGCTGCAGCACTATTTCCGCTACATTCTGATCGACGAGTACCAGGATACGAACAAGGCTCAATACCTTGTTGCGAAGTCCCTTGCCGCAAAACATCGAAACATTTTTGTGGTTGGAGATGATGCACAATCCATTTACTCTTGGCGAGGTGCGGATATCACCAATATCCTGAATTTCCAGGATGACTACCCTGAGGCTTCGGTTTTCAAGCTGGTTGAAAACTATCGCAGCACGCAGACAATTCTCCAGGCTGCAAACGGGGTTATCAAGCGTAACAGGAGGCAGATAGAAAAGGAGCTTGTTTCCAGGCAGAGCAGTGGCGAGCCTTTGACGCTTCTCGAGTCGTTCAACGAAAAAAGGGAAGCCGAAAAGGTCGGAGAGTATATCCGTACCTGGAAACTGACAAAAGGCTTTGACTACAAGGATTTTGCGGTCTTTTACCGGACCAACGCACAGTCGAGGGTCCTGGAGGATATCTTTCGGATGGACAGGATTCCTTACAGAATTTTCGGGAGTGTTTCATTTTACAAACGTAAGGAGATCAAGGATGCCGTTGCATATCTCCGATTTATACGTAATGATCAGGATACCGAATCCCTCTTGCGTATTATCAATTTTCCTCCCCGGAAAATCGGTGAGGTCAGTATCGGCAAACTTCGTGACTATGCGCTTACGAACAATTCCTCCTTGTATGAAGCTATTTTGAAAGCGGAAGAAGCTGATTTTCCTGCGAGGCTGCGTAATGCTCTTCAGGGATTCATTGCTGTTATAGAGCAGTTGAAGGATATCGCGAAAGAGGGCTCGGTTTATGACGTGCTTTCCGCTCTCTATGAATCGACAGGTATTACATCGTTGCTTCAGGCTGAAAATACCCCTGAATCGATGGCACGCTATGAAAATCTCCAGGAGCTGCTTTCGATGGCAAGGGATTTTTCAGATCATAATGAAGGCACAAACGGCCTGAACGACTTTTTGAACGGGATCTCTCTGGCAACCGATTACGAAGAGGTTCAGGAAGATGACAATTATGTTTCCCTGATGACGGTTCATGCCGCTAAGGGGCTCGAGTTTCCCGTGGTTTTTATTACCGGTCTCGAGGAGAGGTTATTTCCTCTTAACTATTACGAGTCGGATGAACTTGAAGAAGAAAGAAGGTTGTTCTACGTTGCCGTGACAAGGGCACAGCAAAAGGTTTTTCTCTCCTGGGCAAAGAGTCGCTACTATTATGGGCAGCCGCAGACATGTATGAAGTCCATGTTCATCGACGAGGTTGACAGCAGTATCCTGATTACCGAAAGCGGGAAAAAACAAAGTAACGGGAGTGTTTCGGAAAAAAAGCAGAGCATCGAGCGATGTAACGGAAGAACACCGGTGCCTTCTTCTGTTTCGAAAAGCGGTGGAAATAGCAGCTCGGATGAGCGATCTTCCGGTTTGAAATCCGGAACGAGAGTGCATCATGCCATGTTCGGTCCCGGTATAGTGTTATCGGTCCAGGGGACGGGCGAGCGCCAGAAAGCAAAGATCAAATTCAGGAATGTCGGTGAGAAAACATTGATGGTACAGTATGCTAACCTTACCTTCGAACAATAGATTTCAGCCACCTGACCAGGCTGGGGATTGAAAAAGAGGAAGGCTGTCTTGGAGACCAGGTATAAATTAATCAGTCAATCATAAGCGATCGCTCAGTGCGGAAAGATTTTACAGCATGAAAATCCTTTTTGGTGTGCAGGGAACAGGGAACGGTCATATAAGCCGGAGCAGAGAACTGGTAACCAGTTTGCGCGACTTCGGTCATGAGGTTGAAGTGATAATCAGCGGGAGAAAAGAGGAGGAACTGAAGGAAATTGAGGTTTTTGCTCCTTACAAGGTTTTAAAGGGCCTGACGTTGGTGACATACCGCGGAAAGATGAATTATATCGAGACGATGTTTCAACTCGACCTTGGCAGACTGATGACGGATGTGTTCATGCTGGATGTGAACGAAATCGACCTCATCATTACCGATTTTGAGCCCGTAACCTCTATGGCTGCAAGAGTTAAAAATATTCCGTCGGTGGGGTTCGGTCACCAGTATGCCTTTCGTTATGATGTCCCAATGGCCAAGGGAAGTATCTTTGAACGCTATACATTGTTGAACTTTGCTCCGGCACAGTACAATGCAGGCCTTCACTGGCACCATTTTAACGAACCCATATTTCCGCCCGTAATCCCTCAAAGTCTCTATGATGCCGAAGAGGTCGAGGCAAAGGAGAGCAAGGTACTTGTCTATCTGCCTTTTGAAGAGGTCGAGGATGTATCGAAGCTTCTTATTCCCTTTGACAACCATGAATTCTACATATACGGGAAAGTCAAAGACGATCATGATGATGGTCATCTTCACTACAGAGGGTATTCGCGTGAAGGGTTTCTCCGTGATCTTCAGGAAAGCAGAGGTGTTGTCTGCAACGCAGGGTTCGAGCTGCCTGGTGAGGCATTGCATCTGGGCAAAAAACTGCTGGTCAGACCTCTCGACGGGCAGATCGAACAGGAATCGAACGCTCTGGCGATCGAGGAGCTTTCTTTGGGCATGACCATGCATTCTCTCGACGGAGATATTCTCCGCGACTGGTTGCTCAAGCCAAACAGGGCGCCAATGGGTTACAGCAAAACGGTAAACTACATTGCCGAATGGATAACGAAAGGGCAATGGGAGGATTTGGCCGACTATGTCGAGGCTGCCTGGGCCGATTGCCGAACAGAAAGCCAATGACTCTGGTTTGTTCAGGATGAAAAGGGTAGGGGTTTTATATGTTGAGGCTTGATGAAGTTCTTCGAGCATATCTGCACGGTTACTTTCCTATGGCGGATCCTGATGATGAGAAAGTTTATTGGTGTCAACCTCATCGCAGGGCAATTGTTCCGCTCCGAAACTACAAGACATCCAGGGTTGTCAGGAGCCTGGTAAGGAAAGGTGCGTTCGATGTATATTTCAACCGGGATTTCGGCAGGGTTATTCGCAGTTGTGCCGCTCCACGTGAAGAGGAATCTCAGACATGGATATCGGAAGAAATCATTGCGACATACACCGAGCTTCACGAACAGGGTTTTGCCCATAGTGTGGAATGCTACCGCGGTGATGAGCTTGCGGGTGGCTTGTACGGTCTTGCTATCGGAGGTGCATTTTTCGGTGAATCCATGTTTTACACCGTTTCAAACGCTTCCAAGGTTGCGTTCGATATACTGGTAAAGCACCTTGACAAAAAAGGGTACGAGCTTCTCGACGCGCAGATCATGAATTCTCATCTCGAGTTTCTTGGTGCCGTGGAAGTTGAACATGCCGAGTATATGAGGCAGCTGGAGCTCGCGTTACAGAAAAAGATACGTTTCATATAAAGCTGGAAAGTGGTACTTTTAACTTTCTAAACTTGCAGTACGTATTCTCTGGTGCTCTGCGGCAGAAAAATTCGGATTAAAAACAGGAGAAAAATCTATGTTGTCGAGGGATCTCGAAGAGGGTCGGCCACAACCAAGAGTAATAATATACTCGGGCAAGGGAGGGACAGGAAAAACCACCGTTTCTTCTTCAACGGCTGTAGCCCTGGCGAGAAAAAACAAGCGGGTCCTCATTATGTCTTCCGATCCGGCGCATTCCCTTTCGGATGTCTTCAACATGCCAATAAGCCGGAACGAGCCCCAGAAAATCGAGCATAATCTTTACGGTCTTGAAGTCGATACGATTCATGAACTGAAGAAAAACATGTCAGGGTTTCAGAAGTTCGTTTCTTCATCCTATCAAAATCAGGGTATCGATAGCGGGATGGCTTCCGAACTGACTACCCAGCCGGGGCTCGATGAGATTTTTGCTTTGGGCAGACTGGTTGATGAAGCCCAGTCTGGCAGATGGGATGCGGTTGTACTGGATACTTCACCAACCGGAAACACGCTCAGGCTGTTGGCCTACCCTGAAATTATCATCGGGGGCAACATGGGCAAACAGTTTTTCAAGCTTTATAAGAGCATGTCCTCTCTTGCCCGTCCGATGGGCAAGAACTCGATTCCTGATGAAGAGTTTTTCAATGAGGTCAATGTTCTCTTGAAACAAATGGAGGATATCAACAAATTCATTCTGAGTCCTGAAGTGACGTTCAGGCTGGTTCTGAATCCCGAGAAACTTTCCATCCTCGAGACAAAAAGAGCATATACCTTCGTTCATCTCTATGGTATCAATATAGACGGTATCGTTATCAACAAGATTTTGCCGACATCGAAAACCGTCGGAGAGTATTTTGAGTTTTGGGCCGATCTCCATAGCAAATATCTGATGGAAATCGATAATTCTTTCTATCCTACTCCGGTATTTCGTTGTCAGCTCCAGCGTACCGAGCCGATCGGCCCGGACGCGCTGCATGAAGTCAGCAAACTGGTTTTTGGTGACCAGTCTCCTGATAAGGTTTATTATTCAGGTAAAAATTTCTGGATAGAGTCCAAAAAAAGTGCTCATGCCGAAGACCACCTCGAAATGCTCTGTATTCGTATTCCATTCCTGAAAGAAGCTGAAACAGTCGATGTAAAGCGGATGGGTACCGATATTGTCGTTACAGTAGATCGAGCGCAACGTATCATTACTTTACCCAGGGCACTGTACAGTTTGGAAATGGAAAAATATGTCAGGGAAGACGATCTTCTGAGGTTGTTGTTCAGGGAGGTTCCGGTAGATAAAGAGGATATGGAGCTCAATGTCAATAAGAATGTACTTAACAAGTTACGCTCGTTGAGGAAAATGAAATTCTAAAGGTCACCTCTATAATTTGCTGCGCGATCCGAATACTTCGTTGGCCGGTGCTCGAAATCCTCATGTACTCTGTGTACACGCCGTTTTCTGCGTTCCGTCCACCTTGTTTTCAGGTTGCTCAAGGCAATTAAAAGAGGGACTCTAAAGCAAGTTTTCTTGGTGATACATTGTGCATTTGGCTGTATTCTTTGTATCTTCTCCTTTTAAAATATTAACTTTTCAGGGATTTTTACCCCAGGTAACTGTTAAAAGAATCAGCTTATAATATGCCTGATAAAGCGCATTACGGTCTTTTGAAAGGAAAAAAAGGAATTGTTTTCGGTCCGCTGGATGAAAGTAGCATTGGATGGCAGATTGCTCTCCATGCTTACCGCGAAGGTGCCGAGGTGGCAATTTCCAATATAGCTACGGCACTGAGGTTCGGTAATATTCAGGAGCTGGCTGAGTCTTGCGGCAACGCGCCGGTTATTATGTGCGACGCAAGCAAGGATGAGGATGTCGACAAAGCTTTCAAGGAGTTGTCGGAAAAACTCGGCAGTGTCGATTTTATCGTTCATTCGATAGGAATGTCCCAGAACATTCGTAAACAGGTCCCCTATGAGGAGCTGAATTACGAATGGTTTATGAAAACGCTGAATGTGTCCGGGATCTCACTGCATCGTTTGGTATCGTTTGCGTTGAAGAACGACGTGCTCAATGACGGTGGAAGTATTCTGGCTCTTTCCTACATCGCCTCTCAGAGAAACTACTGGACTTATTCCGATATGGGAGACGCCAAGTCGTTATTGGAGTCGATAGTCAGGAGTTATGGGCCACGTTTGGCGAAGCGCGGTATCAGGATCAACACGATTTCGCAAAGCCCTACATACACCAAGGCAGGGAGTGGTATTCCCGGGTTTGAGAAAATGCACGAGTATAGCGACCTGATGTCTCCGCTTGGCAATGCATCTGCGGAAGAATGTGCAGAGTATGCCGTGACCCTGCTGAGTGATTTGACTCGCAAGGTGACCATGCAGAATCTCTTTCATGATGGCGGTTACAGTTCCATGGGGGCTACGATTCCCATGATCAGACTGGCTGACGAAGCTCTTCATGACGAGGAACTTGCTGCAAGGGTCGGCCTGGAAGATTTTTCACCCTCCAAATAATCCACCGGAGACAAGACTCACACCATCTCCGGTTTTTATTCTGCCGCGACTAAACCGTTGCCGGCATGGTATATAAAATTGTTGAAATTGCCTGTTTTTCAGGCGATGAGGGATCTGTTTTTCGTTGGCTCGTAACCGTTTACGGCCGGAAATGTTTTTTTCTCGTGACCGTTATAATAATCCAGTATAATCAGCATTAACAGAAAAAATAACAGACATATGGCTACAATCGTCTATACCAAAATTGATGAGGCGCCAGCACTGGCTACCTACTCTTTACTGCCTGTTATCCAGGCTTTTACCGGTGATTCCGGTGTTTCGGTTGAAACTTGCGATATCTCTCTTGCCGGAAGGATCATCGCAAATTTTCCCGAGAACCTTACTGAAGAGCAGCGTATTCCCGATAATCTGACTGCACTCGGCGAGCTGGCGAAGACCCTCGATGCAAATATCATCAAACTTCCGAACATCAGTGCATCGATTCCCCAGCTTCAGGCAGCTATCAAGGAACTGCAGGAAAAAGGATATGCCATTCCCGATTTTCCTGAAGATCCGAAAACCGAAGAGGAAAAAGAACTCAGGGCCCGCTTTGCAAAAGCGCTCGGAAGCGCTGTGAATCCGGTGCTTCGTGAAGGAAACTCCGACAGGAGAGCTGCGGCCTCGGTAAAACAGTACGCGCAGAACAACCCTCATCGCCTCAGAGCCTGGGACGGCGGTTCGAGAGCCCATGTCGCTCACATGGACGGCGGGGATTTCTTCGGCAGCGAACAGTCGACAACCATGAACGGAGCGACAACTGCAAGCATTGAATTTGTCGATAATGACGGAACAGTAACCGTGCTCAAGGAAGGTATTGCTCTGCAGGACGGTGAAGTGGTCGATACCTCGGCTATGAACGTTCGCAGGCTGCGCGAGTTTTTTGCCAATGAGATCGACAAGGCGAAAAATGACGGCCTTCTTCTTTCGCTTCATATGAAAGCGACCATGATGAAAGTTTCCGATCCTATCATTTTCGGCCATGCAGTATCGGTTTTCTACAAGGACGTCTTCGACAAGCACGGCGACGTACTCAACGAACTCGGCGTCAATGTCAACAACGGACTTGGCGACCTGTATGCCAAGATCGAAAAGCTTCCGGCCGACAAGAAAGCCGAAATCGAAGCTGACATCCAGGAGGTCTATAAAAACCGTCCGGCTCTTGCCATGGTGGATTCCGACAAAGGTATTACCAACCTTCATGTTCCTAACGATATTATCATCGATGCTTCGATGCCGGTCGTTATCCGTGACGGCGGAAAAATGTGGGGTCCTGACGGTGAATTGCATGACACCAAGGCAATGATTCCTGATCGCAGCTATGCCACCATGTACCAGGAAATGGTCGAGGACTGCCAGAAGAACGGTGCTTACGATGTATCGACCATGGGCAGCGTGCCTAACGTGGGTCTCATGGCGCAGAAAGCCGAAGAATACGGTTCGCACGACAAAACCTATGAAGCTCCGGGTAACGGTACCATCAGGGTTGTTGACGGCAACGGCAATGCGATGCTCGAGCAGAGCGTCGAACCGGGCGATATTTTCAGAATGTGCCAGGTCAAGGACGCACCGATCCGCGACTGGGTAAAACTTGCTGTCAGTCGTGCAAAAGCCACCGGTGCTCCGGCGGTATTCTGGCTCGACAACCAGAGAGCTCACCACATCCAGTTGATTGAAAAAGTCAACACCTATCTCAAGGACCACGATACCACCGGTCTCGATATCAGGATCATGTCTCCTGTCGAAGCAATGCGCTTCTCGCTCGAACGCATCAGACAGGGCAAGGACACCATCTCTGTAACCGGTAACGTGCTCAGGGATTACCTCACCGACCTGTTCCCGATCCTCGAACTTGGTACCAGTGCAAAAATGCTTTCAATCGTTCCTCTGATGAACGGAGGCGGTTTGTTCGAAACAGGTGCAGGCGGGTCGGCTCCAAAGCATGTCCAGCAGTTTGTCAACGAAGGGCATCTGAGGTGGGATTCACTCGGTGAGATGCTCGCTCTCGGTGTATCGCTCGAGCATCTCGGCAATACTTTCGGGAACGAGAAGGCCAAGGTTTTTGCCGAAACTGTTGACCAGGCTGTCGGGCAGTATCTTGAAAACAGAAAATCACCTTCCCGCAAAGTCAATGAAATCGACAACCGCGGAAGTCACTTTTATTTTGGCATGTACTGGGCGAGAGCGCTTGCAAACCAGGATAAGGATCAAGAGCTGAAAGCCAAATTTGCAACGGTTGCGGCGGAGCTTGAAAACAACGAGCAGAAGATCATCGGGGAGCTCAACGGTGCACAGGGGACTCCGGTCGATCTCGGCGGATACTTCATGCCGGATGATGAGAAAGCATCCAGAGCAATGCGCCCAAGTGCAACACTCAATGCCATCATCGACGCTATCTGATAAAAATCGTTGATTGGCAAGCCTTTCCTACAAGCCTCCCTACTCAGGGGGGCTTTTTTTATAAAAACGGTTTCTTACCTCTTGTAGATCAAGGCATTGCAGATTTCAACGGGATCTCATTGCCGGATGCACTTGTTATTTTTAGACGAACAGGTGTATATTGCTTTTTTAAACCCCCATTCACCCCGTGATGGGCGTGTTTTTATAAAAGACTTTAATATAACAGGTTAGAGGTTCAAGAGCCTTTATTATTCCTAAAGATATTCCGCAATGAAAATTTCTCGCCGTTTTACCACGAAAGGCCGTGATGTTTATGAGATGTTCGAGTACACGAAACGTTCGTCTGTACTTCGTAACCCCGATGGATCCAAAGTTTTTGAAATGAACGATGTCGAGGTTCCGAAGGAGTGGTCTCAGGTTGCCGCCGACATTCTTGCGCAAAAGTATTTTAGAAAAACCGGGGTTCCGCAGCGGGATGAAAACGGTGACATTGTGCTGGATGAACGAGGACAGCCTGTGACCGGCTGTGAGCATTCGATCAAACAGGTTGTTCACCGACTTGTAGGCTGTTGGAAGGAATGGGGAGAAAAACATAAGTATTTTGATACCAAGGAGGACGCTCAGGCTTTTTATGACGAAGTTGCCTATATGCTGATCAGTCAAAGGGGAGCGCCGAATTCGCCACAGTGGTTCAATACAGGCCTCAAGTATGCATATGGTATCGAAGGTCCGGCACAGGGTCATTTTTACGTTGATGGTAAAAGCGGGGAAGTGAAGGAGTCAAAAGATGCCTATTCGAGGCCGCAGGCACATGCATGTTTTATACAGTCGGTCAAGGATGATCTGGTTAACGATGGAGGTATTTTCGATCTTGCCGTGCGTGAAGCAAGAGTATTCAAATTCGGCAGCGGTTCAGGAACCAACTTTTCGAATCTCCGTTCATCTGGGGAAAAGCTCAGTGGAGGAGGAAGTTCCTCGGGGCTGATGAGTTTTCTCAAAATTTTCGATTCCGCGGCGGGTGCAATAAAGTCAGGGGGGACGACACGGCGGGCGGCCAAGATGGTCATCGTCGATATCGACCATCCCGATGTTGAAAAGTTTATAGAATGGAAAGCCAGAGAGGAGGACAAGGTCGCATCACTGGTGGCCGGTTCCAGAGTATGCTCCAGATTTCTCGAGGCGATCGTCGACGAAGCGGTTGAAAACGGTTGTGACCGGCACAAAAACGAAAAACTGAACATCCTGATCAAGAATGCCGTAAGCCGCGGTGTTCCGATGAGCTATATCGTAAGGGTACTGTCGCTGGTTGAGCAGGGATATACAGCGCTCGATTTTGATCAGTACAACACTCATTATGAGTCGGAAGCATACCAGACGGTTGCAGGTCAGAATTCGAACAATACCGTCAGGGTCACCAACGCTTTCATGAAAGCCGTTGAAAATGATGAGTTATGGGAGCTTAAAGAGCGGACGAGCGGAAAGCATGCGAAATCGGTGAGAGCGCGAGATCTTTGGGAGAAAATCGTTATGAGCGCATGGAAATGCGCCGATCCGGGTTTGCAATTCGATACGACTATCAACGACTGGCACACCGCTCCGCAAAGTGGGCGTATCAATGCCAGTAACCCTTGTTCCGAGTATATGTTTCTGGATGATACGGCCTGTAATCTGGCCAGCCTGAATCTTGGATTCTTTCTCGATGAAAAGCAGGGTACGATAAAGGTCGACGATCTGTTGCACGCAGCCCGGCTCTGGACGGTCGTACTGGAGATTTCGGTGTTGATGGCCCATTTTCCTTCCCGGGATATTGCCCGCTTGAGCTATGAATTCAGGACGCTCGGCTTGGGTTTCGCCAATCTTGGTACTGTTCTCATGATTATGGGGATTCCTTATGATTCACCAAAAGCATTGGCGATAGCAGGAGCGATATCGGCTTTGATTACAGGTGAAGCATATAAAGCGTCAGCCGAGTTGGCAAAGGACCAGGGACCTTTTGCCCGTTACGAGGAAAACGCTCAGGACATGCTGCGGGTTGTCAGGAATCATCGTAGAGCAGCGCACAACATGTCGGAAGACGACTACGAAGGGCTTATGGTCAAGCCTCGCGGCATCGACTCCGAGTATTGCCCGACCAACCTATTCGAGAAAGCCGGAAAGGTTTGGGACGAGGCTCTCGAGATGGGTGAACGGCACGGTTACAGAAATGCCCAGGTCAGCGTTATAGCGCCGACTGGTACCATCGGACTGGTCATGGACTGTGATACAACAGGTATCGAACCGGAGTTTGCAATTGTCAAATTCAAGAAGCTTGCCGGTGGCGGTTATTTCAAGATCGTCAACCAGTCGGTACACAAAGCACTTGAACGCCTTGGTTACAGTGCGAAACAGATTGACGATATCGAGAGATACTGCAAAGGGCACGGAACATTATCCGGTTGCCCCACCATCAATCGTCAGTGGCTGAAAAACAAGGGGTTTACCGAAGACAAGATCGAAACGATCGAATCCCAGCTCGAGAATGTTTTCGATATTCGGTTCGCTTTCAACAAATGGATACTCGGGGAAGAGTTCTGCGAAGCGCTGGGTTTTACGGAAGAACAGCTCAACGACCAGAATTTCAATATGCTCGAAGCTCTTGGGGCTTCGAAGAAGGACTATGAGATTGCCAATGACTACGTTTGCGGTACGATGACCGTAGAAGGAGCTCCGCATCTTAAACTGGAACATCTCCCGGTATTCGACTGTGCGGGAAAATGCGGTAGCAAGGGTCTTCGTTATATCAACCACATGGCTCATGTACGGATGATGTCGGCAGTTCAACCCTTTATTTCAGGTGCGATATCCAAAACCGTCAATATGCCGGCAACAGCCACGACCCAGGAGATCGCCGAAGTGTATTTCTCTGCGTGGCAGCACATGATCAAGGCGATTACCATATACCGCGACGGATCGAAACTTTCGCAGCCATTGAATATCAGCAGTTATGACGATCTCGACGAAGTGATCATGCTCGGCACAGAGGATGATCTCGATGAAACCAAAGGACCGAAAGAGGTACAGGAGCGGATTGTTGAAAGAATCTATCACCGGTCGGAGCGCCGTTTGCTGCCGAAACGAAGGAAAGGGTATATCCGTGAAGCGTATGTCGGTGCTCACAAGGTATTCCTGAGAACCGGCGAGTACGAGGATGGTTCGCTGGGTGAGATCTTCATCGATATGTACAAAGAAGGAGCGTCGTTCAAGGGATTGCTCAACTGTTTTGCCGTACTTGCTTCCAAGGCGCTGCAGTACGGAATGCCTCTCGAAGAACTGGTGGACAGTTTCACCTTTACCAGATTCGAGCCGGCAGGCATGGTGCAGGGGCACAATGTCATCAAAAACGCCACCTCGATTCTTGATTACGTTTTCCGTTCCATCGGCTACGACTATCTTGGACGTAAAGACTTTATCCATGTCAAAGCGGTTGATGAAATTTCTTCCGGCAACGCAGGATCAGAGGGAAAAGACGGAGAGGTAGGCGGACTCGATGCTTCAGAGGCGGCTGTTTCCGATGCCTCCTCCACTGCAACCCGACAGCCCGGAAAAACTGTTGCAAAAGCGGAAAAAGAGGTTTCGGGACATGTCGATACCCAGATAATCCAGGCCAAAGTTCAGGGGTATTCCGGTGAACAATGTGAAAACTGCGGTTCCATGCGGGTTCGCCAAAACGGAACCTGCATGGTGTGCGAGGATTGCGGTATGACCACAGGTTGTTCCTAAAACCGCATTCTGCCTGCTGTGCGGTTCGAGTGCTGCGTTGGGTGGTGCTCGAAATCCTCACGTCCCGACTTGTCGGGACACTTCGGCTTTGAAGTTTATCCCGATTGTATCGGGACTCCATCCGACTTGCATCCCGATGCAATCGGGACTCGCAACGGCAGAACTGCGGTTTGTTTCCCGAGGATGAATTCTCCGAGATTCGGACTTTTGAACAAAGTGAAGAGAGGCAGTCTCATTATTCCTGCTTTATAAAGTCATCCTCGGGCAAGCGAAGCGCGACCCGGGGATCCATCTTCCAAAGAAAGCCAATATGGATATAGCATTCCTGCGAGATTCCAACATCTATTATATAGGGAACATCCTATAACTTAATCATGAAGTCAACCAGAACATATTGGAATCCATTGTCTGAGCAGAGTAGTGGTGAATGGGAAATTATTCCTGGTACGGATGGAAATTTATCACAACTGACAGTAGCTGAAGATATCGATTCAGGCGATTATACGAGATTCACGAAGTTCAAGAGCGGTTATTCGACTAAAGATTTTGGGGCAAGGAGTCATACATATCCCGAAGAAATCTTTGTGGTTTCCGGTCGTTTATACGATGAAACGTTTGGTCTGTGGCTTGAGCCGGGCTACTATGCAAGCAGACCTCCGGGCGAAGTTCATGGGCCTTTTATCGCTGATGGTGAAGTGGTGATACTGGAAATGTCATATCATAGTCAGGATGTAACTAAGAGCAGCAGCTAATAAATCGCTGCAGAGGACGGCTTAACACTCCGAATAAAAGTCGCAAGGTATCGATAATCATGTTTGAAAAAGGAGACTTGAGGTATGGAACAACGAATAAGCGTGGTGACAATCGGCGTCGCCGACTTGGAACGTTCACAGAGGTTTTACGAGCAAGGGTTGGGGTGGACTGTCGGTTATACGGGTGAGCAGATCAAATTCTTTCAACTCAATGGATTGATTTTTGGGCTTTACCCAAGGGATGCACTGGCTGAAGATGCGCAAGTGCCGAATGAACGAACAGGATTTTCGGGGATAACACTTGCATATTGTGCTCGATCCAAGGAAGAAGTTGACGAAGTTCTCGAGCGAGCGGAAGATGCAGGGGCTCATATAATAAAGCCTGCGCAGGACGTTTTTTGGGGTGGGTACTCCGGGTATTTTGCCGATCCAGATGGTCATCTTTGGGAAGTTGCATACAATCCGGACTGGAAAATAGATGAGAAAGGCAACGTTTACCTGGATGCTCCTTAACATAATGAAGGACATCCTATCGTGCAGAAAAGGGTCGTAGAAACAGAGCGACTTTACCTCCGTGAGTTCACTCCGGAGGATGTACCCCAACTCTTCGAGTTACATAGTGATCTGCAAGTCATGAAGTTTCTACCTGCGTCTGAGCGCGAGAATGTTTCCCTCGAAAGATCAGCGGTCATCGTGGAAGAATGTATTCGGTATTACTCGCAGAAGCCCGGATTGGGAGTCTGGCCAACGATTCTGAAAGACGGCGACAAGTTTATCGGCTGGACACTCCTCAAGAACCTGGAGGACACCGAGGAGATTGAGATCGGCTATCGATACTTTCCTCAATTCTGGGGGATGGGTTTTTGCACGGAGATTTCCTTGGCCGTAATTGCGTATGGATTCGATGATGTAGGTTTAAAACGTATCGTCGGCATATCTCACCCGCAGAACAAGGGATCCTTACGTGTTTTCGAAAAGATAGGTCTGAAGTACGAGAAAAATGCGCACTACTACGGAATGGATGTCCTTTACTATGCACTAAACAGAGAAGGCTTCAGATAACAATTGCTTTCAGCCGGCACTTGTTCCTCACGCAGTTGTAGTGCACATTAGGCCCCTTTTTTCCTATGTCACTCGATCAATAGTTTCATGTGCAGAGACCCTGATTCATAATGCTGGTGTTCGTAGATGCCGGGATTTGAGCTCAGGTTCCTTCTGGTGCTGTTTGTGGTTGCGTTGCGGGTTTGGGCTCGTTGCGTCAGTTGGTTCAGAGTGGTTAGATCATGGTTTCGACGAGGTTCTGGTTGTTGAGGGAAGATGGTTTTTAAGACGATATCGGCCTGTAACCTTTCGGTGCATTGGTAAACGTGGCTTCCTGGAGAGACTGGTCGTTAATTCTCCAGGTTTTCGATGGATGGTGTCGTGCAAGTTCGTAGTCGTGTGTGGCGATGATGACCGCGATTCCTTTCTGATTGATCTTTTTGAGATATTCAAGAATTTCAAGCGAGGTATCGGGATCCAGATTTCCTGTGGGTTCGTCGGCGAGAATTGCAATGGGTTCACGGACGAGTGCACGGGCGATGGCTACTCGTTGCTGTTCTCCGCCCGAAAGGTTCAGCGGCATCTCTTTTGCCGCGTGTTCGAGACCGACTTCTTTCAGCGCGATCATTACCCTCTCTTCGATGAGCCGGTTTTTTGTATTGGTGACCTTGAGCACAAACGAGAGATTTTCAAAAACCGTTCTGTCTTCGAGAAGCCGAAAATCCTGAAATACGATACCCAGTTTCCGTCGAAGGTGCGGGATATGGCGTTTTTTCATGGAGGAGGATTTGTAACCGCCGATGGTGACCTCTCCTCTCGTCGGTTTTATTTCCATGTACAGTGCCTTGAGCAGTGTTGTTTTGCCGCTGCCACTTTTCCCTACGATATAGACGAGCTGGCCGGGTTCAATGGCAAGATTGACATCCTTGAGGATCAGCTTTTTTCCAAGTTCCAGATCTACGTCGATGAATGAGATCATGAGTATACGTTGAATTGTTGAGTTGTTGACCTGTTGGCACCGAAATGTCCGGGTTGGTGATTTTTTGACTTTTACCTTTTGAGTTTTGACTTATGCTTTATGTTCTCTGTTGTCCGCAATTTGTTCAGCCAATACAGCAGCTTCGGTAAAGCTTCTCGACGATGCTTTGCCAAGTCCGGCAATGTCAAAACCCGTTCCATGATCAGGAGAGGTTCGTACGATGGGAAGTCCGGTAGTGACATTGATACCGGTTTCAAATGAGAGAACCTTGAAAGGCAGCAGCCCCTGGTCATGATACATCGCAACGACAGCATCGTACTTGCAGTACATGCCTGCTCCGAAAAAACCGTCGGCAGGAAACGGTCCCTCGATGCATTCTTTTTCGGCGAGTTTGTTGATGCAGGGGGAAAGAACCGTTTCTTCTTCAGTTCCCATGACTCCTCCGTCCGAGGCATGTGGGTTGAGACCGAGAACAGCTATCCGGGGAGAAACAATATTGAAATCCGTGTGCAGAGAACGCGACAGCCTGAGTAGAAAGCTTTCGAGATCCATCGAGCGCACGAGTCCGGGCACGGTCAAGAGCGGTACATGAACGGTTGCAAGTGCAACGGTAAGCAAGGACGTCCGGTCATGGAAGAGCATTATCGGGTTCGGGGTATTACAGAACTCGGCAAGAAAGTCGGTATGCCCGGTATTGGCATACCCTGCGTTAGCTATCGCTTCCTTGTGGACCGGGGCGGTTACCATGGCTCGGCTTTTCCCTTCGAGACATAAGCTGGCGGCAGTCTCTATGGATTTCATCGCAATGTGCCCGGCTTCGGATGAAACTACTCCCGGCTTTATGGGATTTACGGGTTCGGCTACGCTGATCAGCGGGAGCACATCGTCAGGAATTTCGGGTGCATCCACCAGGTCCCGGTATGATTTGAACTCGGCTATTTTCACTGCAAGACCAAGTTGCCGGTTATAATACCGCAGTGCTTCCGCGGAACCTAAAACGAGTGGCCTGCATGAGCTGTGGTCGATCTCCTGAAAACTTTTCAGAATGATTTCAGGACCTATCCCGTGAATGTCACCGATTGTCCATGCGGTAAACATCGTTACAAGCGTTTATAAGCGTTGACGATTTTCTCATCTTTTTTCACTCCCTTCATTGCAAGCCAGAAAAACAATGGCTCAGGAAGAAGGACAAAAAATCCGGCTCCGGGAGAGTGTTCGATACCTGAACCGAAACTCCGTCCGAGCTGCTGGTTCATGAAATGCGCTGCGGTAAGGCCGGAAAGAAGATCAATAAGGAAAAGCAGAATCAGTACAACAATCAGTGTGCTTTGAAGGCTCCTGTTTTTGTAAAAGAAAATAGCGGCAATCGAAAGCAGGCCGGTGAGGGGAGAAACGACACTTGAAACATAAAGACTGAAAACGTGAATAACTCCCGCATCGGCAAGAGGTCTGAAATCCATTAAAAGGAGAGGTGTTTCCGTGGCAAAGTACCAGAAGGGGAAAAACAAACTTGAAAAGGCGAAAAGAGCAGCAGTAAGAAGATAAAAGCTTTGCATTCGCGCTAACATAATAATCAGGAGTTTAAGCTTGTGAAAACTGAATGAAACGGTCCAAAAACAAGGGTGCTGAAAATGAACTTTAAAAGATTGTCGTTATAACAGTTATCATTGTATGCACCTGTTGAAGCGATTTAATGGAATATAAGCATTCACTTTGTAAGACTGTTGAGCGTGTCGAGGATCTTTTGGGCAACTGTTTTGGAGGCACCAAGGCGGTTTTGTACATAGCTTCCGGCGATGGCGCCTTGTTCTGTTCTTTTCAAAGGATTATCAACGAGTTTCTGTAATGTATCGAGGAGAGACGTGGCGTTGTGGACTTCCGTTGCTCCCCCTGTTTCTGCCAACGCTTCAGCCTCGGGAGAGTTGTGGTGTTTCGGGCCGAAAAGGACTGGAATGCCGTATACGGCGGGTTCAAGGGTATTGTGGACATTGATACCGAATCCTCCGCCGACATAGGCGATTTTCGCAAGAGCATAGAGTTCGGCGAGCAAGCCGATGCTGTCGATGATGAGAATGCGATCTGCAGAAAAATTGTCAGGAAATGAGGAAAATCGGGCAAAAGAAAGGCCGGCGGAGTCAAGGTCGCTTTCAAGGCGGAGGATATTGTTTTGGGACACATCATGCGGAGCGATGATCATACTGAGATGTCCGGCCAGCGACACATAGGCGGGAAGAAGCAGGTTTTCATCTTTTTCCCAGGTACTTCCGGCAACCAGAAGCGTTGTTTCCGAGTAATGCTTTTTCAGATGGCTGATTCTGTTCATGTTGTGGCTTCGTAGCAGTACCTGGTCGAACCTGGGATCACCCGCCGTGAAGACATTCTCTTTCCCGAACCTTTCCTCGAACCGTGTACGGTCTTCATCCGAAACCGCGTAGATTGTGTCGAAGAGGGAGAAAACATAGTGATAAAACTGACGGATGAAGGGTTTGAAGTAGTTGGAATGTTCCTGAAGAACAGCGGCGGCAAGAATAAGGGTCGCTCCATGCCGTTTTGACACGTGAAGATGGTTCGGCCAGAAATCGTAGCGCATTACCACGAGTACATCAGGCTTGATCAGTGCAACGGTTCGCTCTGCATTTTTCTTTGTATCGACCGGATGATAAAACACGGCTTTGGCATCAGGGTAGTTTTTATAGACAGTGTAACCCGAGTCGGATTGAAACGATATGAATATCAACGTATCCGGACGAGCTCTTTTTACTTCGGCTATGATCGGTCGAGCCTGCTCGAACTCTCCGGCAGAAGCCGCATGTATCCAGACTCTGGGATTCGAGTCTGTCGGATTTGCTGCTGCTTCAAGTTCTGCAAAAAGGTTTTTCCTCACTCGGAAGAAAGCCCGCAATTTCGGTAAAACCCCGCTGAATAATTTCAGAGATCCTGCTAAAAACGGTACTATTGTGTTGTAGAGGAATAGCTGCGGTGCCATGGTTATGTTAGCTCTGATGGAGAACGATCTCTTTAGTATTACCTAAACTGAGCGTCCCGACTCGTCGGGATGCTCAATAATAGCAAGTTTATTAAAAACAGTCTTATATACTGTTCGAAAAGTGTTAAAGAACCGTATTTGTTAAAATCCTTCGGAATTGCAGGTCATAGCGAGTCCGCTTCGTTACAGGGAACTTGCGTCCCGACTTGTCGGGATACGGCGGCATTCCCTGTGCCTTGCATCTTCGGCATGCTCGACAATTGTTCACTTTAGGTATCATTAAAAACCGGAATTTCAAAGCCTGTATCGTACGGTGTCCTACAGCTCCATCAAACACATCGCGGATATTCGGGGAGGTCAACCATGCAATCTTTTCCCGGTCTTTTCGCTGAATCGATGAAGGCGATGAATGCCGTTGCCCTGAACGAAGCTTATGCCGGGCAAACAGGAGAAGGGATTCGGCTTGCAAATCTTGTTCTTGATATCTGAACATGAAAAAACGGGTTTTCATCGCAATGCCTGCTGAAGAAGTGCTTCGATCGAAAGCCTCTTCTTTCAGGGAGGTTCATCGCAATCTCCCGGTTCGCTGGGTTCCTCCGGAAAATCTCCATGTTACCCTGGTTCCTCCCTGGTATTGTGATGATGTTGAGGGGATTTTCGGAAAACTGCACGACCTTCTCGATACCGTCAAGGTATTCGATGTGTGTTTCGGTACAATATCGGTCGGGCCGACGCTGAAGAAACCGCGTCTGATCTGGGCTTCGGGTGGCGTTCATGATGGTTTGGGAAAACTTCAGGAAAAACTCTCATGCCTTGTCGAACCGAGGTTCGACAAACCGGAGAAGGCTTTTCTGCTGCATGTCACCCTTGCCAGGGCAAAAAAGAACCGGAAGATATGTCTGGTTCCCGAGGTCATAGACTGGAAGGTTACGTTTCATTCTGTTCGTCTCTACGAGTCGATACTTCGACCTTCCGGTGCCGAGTACCGGGTCTTGTGCGAGGTTGAACTCGGGGCGGAATAAAAGCGTATATTACAGGTGGCGTGGGAAACCTGCAGCAAGAGAAAAACCTGATGTAGTTGCCGGGTCAGCCATTGCTGAACACCAAGATCGAAAAACCAAGGAGGATATGCCTCATGAAACTGCATACGGTCATTCTGGCACTGGTCTTGTTTGTCGTGGTTTTGTTTGCCGCAATCAACTGGGGGCTGTTCGCCCGACAGGACAGCATCAATTTCATTTTTTTCACCGTCGAAGCTCCCCTGGGATTTATCATGCTGGGGACAATCGGGGTTTTGAGCGTTATCTATCTGCTTTTTATCGGAAGACTGGAAGTTGCTTCAATGTTCGAAGCACGTAAATGCAGCAAGTCGCTCGAAGAGGCTCGTGAACTTGCTCTAAGCAAGGAAAAGAGCCGTATTACCGAACTGCAGAATGTGCTTTCAGGACAGATAGAAGCTTTTGGTGAAAAATTCGGAGCGCTGGAAAACAGGATCAAGGGCATCGAAAGTAAGTTCAACGGCACTGAAAGCAAGATTGATGACATTATAAAACGATTTGACGAAGAGGGTGTTTTTATTGTGCGTAACGAAGAAAAGAAAAAACCTGATAATGCCGATACCCAGAGCGGTGAAGCATAGCGTCGATATGACCGGTTGAAATGAATAGATTGTCCTGTTAGTGTTTTGTATGATTAATTCGTACAATAAGCAGTGTCTCGATCACCGTGCTCAAGACAATCTTGATAAGAGTCTTGATTTTCAGTGATAGGGAAAAAGGGAAGCAGAGCGTAGTGGAACCTTTCTCATAGACGCCTTCCTGAAATTTTACATCAACTTGCGGACATTACGAAAAAGCTCCTGTTACCGGTATTAACCTGTCGCATTGCTGTTTTTCAGGTTGTCCTCATACCAGGAGATAGATTTAAATGACGACGAAAAAACATGTTCCACCAACCGGATTCAGAGACCTTGGGCTTTCGGATCAGGTACTCGAGGCTCTCGACGATGTGGGTTACGAAACACCTACCCCCATTCAGCTTCAAACCATTCCAATTATTCTCGAAGGGGGAGATATTCTCGGCCAGGCTCAGACCGGTACCGGTAAAACGGCTGCGTTTGCATTGCCATTGCTTTCAACGGTCGATCTTTCCAAAGCTGAACCTCAGGTGCTGGTGCTCACCCCGACACGAGAGCTTGCGATACAGGTAGCGGAAGCCTTTCAGCGATACGCAGCCTTCATGGATGATTTCCATGTACTCCCGATTTACGGAGGACAGGATTACAGTGGTCAGCTTCGGCGGCTGAAACGGGGAGTGCATGTCGTGGTCGGTACACCGGGAAGGGTTATGGACCACATCAGGAGGAAAACCCTTGTTCTTGACGGGCTGAAGACTCTTGTGCTCGACGAGGCCGATGAGATGCTTCGGATGGGCTTTGTAGACGATGTCGAATGGATTCTCGATAAAACACCAGCCTCACGGCAGGTGGCGCTTTTTTCGGCAACCATGCCTTCGGAAATTCGCCGTATTTCAAGAAAATATCTTCGTGATGTATCAGAAATCGCGATCAAGGCAAAGAGCTCCACGGTCGAAACGATAACACAACGATTTCTTCCTGTTTCAGGTCAGCACAAGCTCGATGCACTTACCCGTATTCTCGAGATCGAGCATTTCGACGGTATAATACTTTTTGTCCGTACAAAGACCGCTACACTCGAGTTGTCCGAGAAGCTGAGGGCCAGAGGGTATGCTGCTGCGGCTCTTAACGGTGATATGGTTCAGAAGCACCGCGAGAAAACCATCGGACAGTTCAAGGGAGGAGAGTATAACATGCTTGTTGCAACGGATGTCGCAGCAAGAGGCCTCGATGTCGAGAGAATAAGTCATGTGATCAATTACGATATACCGACCGATACGGAAAGTTATGTTCACCGAATAGGTCGAACCGGTCGTGCTGGGCGAAGCGGTGAGGCGATACTTTTCGTCACCCCTCGTGAAATGTCGATGCTGCGAACGATAGAAAAAGCCATCAGGAAGCGTATCGACAGGATGGAATTGCCATCGACCGAGAGCATCAATGACAAACGCATAGTACGTTTCAAACAGCAGATCAGCGATACGCTTTCGACGGCCGATCTCGGTTTTTTCCGTGATCTTGTAGAGTCATATTGTTATGAGCATGAAGTGACAGCCATCGATGCGGCTTCGGCTCTTGCAAGTCTCTACCAGGGTGACACCCCCTTGCTCATATCGGCAAAATCACAAAAGTCTTCGCGACGGAAAAAGGATGGGAGTGCTCCTGGAGATACTGGTAACAAATCTTTTAAGCGAGAAAAAGATCCGCTTTACGATGTTATCGATTATGAGCGTTACCGTTTGGAGGTGGGAGAGAAACACGGGGTGAAACCGGGGAACATCGCCGGTGCGATTATCAATGAAATTGGTGTCGAAAGTGGTGCAGTAGGACGGATCAGCATCTTTGAGGATTACAGCACGGTTGAACTGCCTGAAGGCATGCCGAAGGATGTCTTGAGAGAACTCGGCAAAGCGTGGGTATGCGGTCAGCAGCTCCGTGCGTCGAGGCTTACAAAAGATTTTGGCGGACGGAAAAAGCTTTCGGTAAAAGATAAGCGAAAACCGAAAAAGAAGTCCAAGCGTGTATCCCGAGTCAAAGGCAAAAGAGGTTGATCGCTCTATGAAGAAGGTTTTTTGCAGGATAAGCTGAATCTGTATTATTTTGTACATGAGCCTTCGGTATAGAAAAATTTCTTTTACAGGTTTCGGTTATGGATACACAAAAAGATGTTACCGAGAACTCCTCAAAAAGATTCAGCAGTTCCCAGGTCTTTGCTATTGGTCTTGGAATTTTTTTTGTTACGGTTGCGATAACGCTGCTGGCTTTACGTTTTTTCTTTTTTCCCGCACCGTTTGCACCGGTCGAGCTCAGTGAACGTGAAAGGCAACAGCTTGCCGGAAAACTCGATAAAATAGAGCGGGCGAGTGGTCTGTCACTTGAGGACATGTTTGGCGCTGTAAAGGAAGAAGAACTGACAGCTGACGGATTGCTCAAACCTGAACCGTACAGCGAAGAGGAAGGCAGTCGTGAAATCTACCTCTCGGAGCGGGAACTGAATGCTCTTCTGGCAAACAATACCGAACTTGCCCAAAAAGCGGCTATCGATCTTTCCAGAGATCTTATCAGCGCGAAACTGTTGGTTCCGGTCGATCCTGATTTTCCAATTCTCGGTGGCAAGACAATCAGAGTTCGCGCAGGCCTTGAATTCGCTTATCGAGAGGGCAGGCCGGTTGTGAAGCTCAGAGGGATAAGCCTTATGGGAGTGCCTTTGCCGAATGCGTGGCTGGGAGGTATCAAGAATGTGGATCTTGCCGAGGAGTACGGTTTTTGGAGAGGTTTTTCAGGTGGTATCGATACGTTGGCCATTAGAGAGGGAAAAGTGTTCGTTCGATTGAAGGAGTGATATTTAAAGGTATGAAGCGTTAGGATCCTTATGTCGTTACAGTCTGTTGAACTCCTTGTTCCGATTATCCAAACAGCGATTGGACCGGTCATTCTCATATCCGGACTGGGGCTGCTGTTGTTGACCATGACCAACCGGCTTGGAAGAATAATCGATCGCTCCCGGTCTTTGTCCTGCGATCTCGATGCTCCTGAAGCTGCTCTCAGGCAAAGGGCTTCCATGGAAATCGACATCCTTTGGGCGAGGGCTCGACTTATCCGGTTGGCGATAATGCTTGCATCCTTCAGCTGCCTTTTCGCTTCGCTCCTTGTTATCGTACTGTTTCTTTCACCGATTGTTTCGCTCGATCTGCCTTTACTGCTTTCTTTTTTATTTATTTCCAGCATGGTCTGCCTGATTTGCTCCCTGCTGTTTTTTCTTCTCGATGTCAACAGAACCCTGGCCGCCTTGAAAATCGAATTGGACAGTCACAAGGCCCGCCAATGTTCCGATTCTTCTGTTTTACCATGAAAACATTTCTCGATTGTATCCCTTGTTTTATGAACCAGGCCTTGAAAGCCGGACGTTTTGCAACTGAAGATGAGAAAACCCTCAAGGAATTGCTTGCTGTTACAGGTGAAATGGTGCGCGAGATATCTTTTGATATGACTCCTCCTGAAATAGGTGACAGGATATACAAAGAGGTACGCCGACTGACCGGTGTAGACGATCCCTTTCTCAATGTAAAAAAGGAAAATATTCAGGAGGCATTGGCGCTTTATCCGGAGGCGGAAAGAATAGTGGAAAACTCTCCGGACAGGCTGATGGCGGCAATTCGGATGGCAATAGCCGGTAACATCATTGACCATGGCGTCAATCGGAATTTTGATATTCATGCTATGGTAGAGCAGTGTATGCAACAGGATTTTGCAATCTGTGACTTTTCAGCTTTTAACGAGAAGCTTGAGCGTACTTCATTTGTTTTGTACATAGGGGATAATGCCGGAGAATCGGTTTTCGACAGATTGCTGATACAAGCGCTCGCTAAACCGGTGATTTACGTGGTGCGTGAAGTTCCGGTGATCAACGATGTTACTATGGATGATGCTCTTTTTTCAGGTATAGGAGGCGAAGCCGAAATTATATCATCAGGTTCAACGGCACCCGGAACGTTGCTGGATCGCTGTAACAAAAGGTTCCTTGACTTGTTTCATTCTGCGGACCTGATCATCAGTAAAGGGCAAGGGAACTATGAGGCACTTTCCGGAAAAGGAGAAAATATTTTTTTCATGCTACGGGCGAAGTGTCCTGTGATCGCATCGCATCTCGGGGTGGAAGTGGATGATATTGTTTTGAAAAACGGTTGACCGTTAGCAGCAATCATGGAAATAGAGTTTTACGGGGCTACCGGCAGAATTACGGGCTCCTGTCATATCGTGAGGATAAACGGCCGCCAAGTTCTTCTCGATTGTGGTCTTGTTCAGGGAAGGCCAGAAGAAGAAGCCTTGAACAGAGAGGATTTTCCTTTTGATCCCCGGGCGATAGATGCCGTGGTGCTGAGCCATGGGCACATCGATCACTCCGGACGATTGCCGTTACTTGTGAAAAGGGGGTTCAGGGGACCGGTTTACACCCATCCTGCCACCAGAGACCTTGCGCTTGTTCTTTTGCAGGACTCGGCCAGGCTCAACGAACGGGATACGAATTATGAAAACCGCATCAGGCAGAAGAAAAAACAGCCGCTTATCGACCCTCTTTACAGTACAGAAGATGTTGTCGGGACGATAAATTTGATGCAGGGACTGAGATACGGAGTGAAAAAAGAGATCTTGCCCGGGGTGGTGCTGCGGTTTCAGGATGCCGGTCACATTCTTGGTTCAGCAATGGTCGAACTCTGGCTTTCCGAAAACGGCAGAGTGAAAAAAGTGGTTTTCAGCGGCGATGTTGGCCAGTACGATACACCCATTCTGTATGATCCGTCTGAAATAGCCGATGCTGATGCGGTTATTGTCGAAAGTACGTATGGAGACAGGCTGCATAAAGAAAAAGAGCAAACCTTGCAGGAGCTTGCCGGGATTATCGGCAGTGCCTCCCATGAGAAGGGAAATATTCTGGTTCCGGCATTTTCAATCGGGAGGAGCCAGGAACTGTTGTATCTATTTGGAAAATACGCCAAAGAGTGGGGGTTGGAGCGATGGCAGATTTTTCTCGACAGTCCAATGGCAATTGAAGCCAGCCGAATATACTGGGATTATCCTGAGCTGTACGACGAAGAAGCCACCAAGCTTCGCCGTCGGATTCACGAAATGCCGAAACCCAGTAACCTCCGTTTTACCCGTCACTCGAGTGAATCCAAAGAGATCAATGCAATAGAGCATGGAGCGATTATCATTGCCGGGAGCGGTATGTGCAATGGTGGAAGAATCATTTACCACCTCAAACACAATATAAGCCGTCCTGAATGTCATGTTCTCATAACGGGTTATCAGGCTGCCGGTACACTTGGCAGGAAGCTTGTGGAGAGAGCCGAGACCGTTCGCATTCTTGGGGAAACGTTCAGGGTTGAAGCTGCTCTTCATACGGTTGGAGGACTTTCCGCCCATGCAGACCAGCGTGATCTGCTTCGCTGGCTGAAAGGATTCGTTACGGCTCCGCATATGTATGTGGTCCACGGAGAACAACAGGTTAAACAGCATTTCAGTGCATTCTTGCAGAGGGAACTCGGCTTGCAGGCAAGTGTGCCCGAGCCGGGAGAAATTGTTCGTTTATAGTGGTTTAAAAAAAAGGAGATAACGATCATGCGTGCTTTAGTTGCTTCCATGTCTTTCCTGCTTTTCCTTTTTGTTTCAAGTCCGGTTTTTGCTCAGTCCGCCGATACACTGATTGAGCAAGGCAGAGAGCTGTATGATCAGGAAGAGTATAGTCAGGCTCTCGAGAACTTCAATCGTGCCATCAAAACCGACCCTCGAAATGCAAAGGCGAACTACCATCGTGCTAAGGCATTGTACAAACTCGAAAAATATCCGGAAGCACTCGAAGGTTTCAACAGAGCGGTTTCCCTTAAGAACGATTATCACAAGGCATATTACCGGAGAGGGAAGACCTACTACAAACTTGGGAGTTACACTGAGGCTGTGGCGGATTATACCAGGGCGATCGAGATCAAAGAGGATTATGCCAAAGCGTTCTACCGCAGAGGGATTGCAAGACTTGCGATCGAAGATACCTCTGGTGCATTGAAAGATATACAGGCTGCGGCACAGCTCGGGAAGACAAAGGCCGTTGAGTTGCTTGAAGAAATGGAAGGGCAGAACTGAATGAGTGTTTTCTCGTTGGGAAAAGACGACTTGCAGAGAGTTTGCTGTGCGCCTATCCTCTGGGATGGAAGGTTTTATGCACTTCCTTGATGAAAGAGCGGTCGATATGGGTGTAGATTTGTGTGGCGATGATGGAACTGTGACCGAGCATTTCCTGGACTGCCCGAAGGTCTGCACCACCTTCCAGCAGGTGTGTGGCAAAGGTGTGGCGAAGCGTGTGAGGACTTATTTTTTTTGTGATCCCGGCAGCTATGCTGTATCGTCGGACAATGGTGTAAGCTGACATTCGGGAAAGCATTTTACCCCGCGCATTGAGAAACAGATAATCCCCGGACTCCGGTTTTGAGATATTCAGCCGTAAATCCTGCTGGTAACGTCTTACCCATTCGGTTGCGCTACGGCCGACCGGAACGAGGCGTTCCTTTGAGCCTTTGCCGAAAATTCGGGCGAAACCGGCGTCAAGATAGCAATTGCTTTGCTGCAGGTTGACCAGTTCGCTTACCCGAACGCCGGTTGCATAAAGAAACTCGAGCAGTGCCTTGTCCCGTAAACGGTATTTTCCGGGCGGATCTTCCTGCATCGGAGCGTTGAGGAGTCTGAATACTTCGTCAACAGTCAATACTGTCGGGAGATGTTGTGCGGGTTTTGGTTGATGAAGGTTTTCCGTTGCGTTGATCTCGATGATGTTTTCGCGCACGAGGAACTTGTGGAAAGAGCGGATGGCTGAAATGTTTCTCGCTACGGAACGTGCCTCCAGTCCTGCATCGTGAAGTTCGAGAATGAATGACTGTATGTGGGTAAGGGTGATTTCAGCAACCGATTTTTCAAGGTTTTCTACATAGAGAAGGTAACGGTACAGGTCGTTAACGTAAGAAGCTATCGTGTGTTGAGAAAAATTTCTTTCGAGCGTCAGGTAATTGACGAAGCTTTCAAGATGACTGCTGTATGGTTCTTTCAAGGCTTGCATTACGGGTAAAGTCAAAATTCAAAAAGTCAAAAAAGCGTACCATGTTTTGTGTTGGCTCTATGTACTCATAAAGGCAAAAGATATTTCGCCCCTCGACATTTCTGACTCAACACATCAACGCTTCAGCGTTTCTTTCTCAAACGTTGTGCAAAGCCGCCGTCGAAGCCTTCATACTCGCCCGGTAGAGTGAGGCAGGAGCCGGTGCTCGAGTTTATCTCGTTGACATCCGTCAAGGAGAGCGATACAGGAGCCGGTTCTCTTGTAAAATCAGGGTGGCGTTTCAGAAAACGTTCTATCTGAAGAGCGTTTTCCTCAGGTTCCACAGAACACGTGGCATACACCAGGATTCCTCCGGAATCCAGCAGACCGGCAGCGTGATCCAGCAGCTCTGACTGGAGGAGAGTCAGCTCCTTGAGCTTTTCGGGTGAAGTTCTCCAGCGAAGTTCTGTTTTTCTTCCCAGAACACCGGTTCCCGTACATGGAGCATCGAGGAGAACTGCATTCGGAGGTTTCTCCGGTTGAATTGTCCTTGCATCCGCTACAACCGTTTGTATGATCTTTATATCGAGTTCGTTGGCTCGCTGTATGATTTTTTTGCACTTGTTGGGGTAGCGGTCTACTGCGATCAAGGAGCCTTTGTTCTGCATCATTTCAGCGAGGAACGTGGTTTTTCCTCCCGGAGCGGCACACATATCCAGCACGGTATCGCCAGGCAAAGGGTTCAGCAGCAGGCAGGGGATTGCCTGTGTCGGGTTCTGCACGGTCAGCAGTCCAAGATGGATGAATGGTTTACAGGCATCGAAGTCTCTTGTGAGGATGAACCGTTCTTGCATGCAAGTGCTGAACGTAACCGATGCGTCTTTCAAGGCGGCAAACATGGTTTCAGGGGAGGTTTTCAGGGTATTGATGCGTAATGCCGTCAAAGGGGAGGCATTATTGCTGGTAAGCATCGATCTTGTTTTTTCTTCACCGTATACATCAAGCCATCGTTCGACAAGCCATTGTGGATGTGACTGTTCAATCGAGAGCCGTTTATGAAGCGGCATTTTTTCAAGCGTTTCATTGAAGGTCGAGGCTGGTTCGGAAGCAATTTTACGGAGCACTCCGTTAACTATCCCGCTGATGTGCCGGCCTTTGTATTTTCTTGCAAGTTTGACACATTCGTCGACAGCGGCCCAGCCCGGTATTTTGTCGAGAAACAGCAACTGGTAAGTGCCGAGGCGCAAAATGTTCTGCAGCACAGGAGCAGCTTTATTGAAATCATGGTGGTAGTAGCGGCCTATCATGAAATCGAGTTTCAGCCTGAAACGCAGGATGCCGTTGACAAGTTCAGTGGCAAGAGACCGGTCGTTTTTATCGGGGTTGTGTTTATCAAGCAGACGATGGAGTGATTGTTCCGACTTGGTGTTGTTTTTTTCTGTTTCCTGTAATGCCAGGAGTGCTATTTCTCTCGCTTTCATGAAAAAGTGACAGGTTCATGAGGTGGTTGTTTCGCATTGCCTCGAAATATCGGGCATACGTACAATAAAACAATTTATTCGGGGTGCTGGCGGTTTGTAAAATAATATTCTCTGTTGTAGATTGAGACCAACCAGAGTAGTTCTTTCTCTACGAGTTTATAAGCTATCATCCAGAAAGGTGGAGGGACTGGCCCTGAGAAGCCTTGGCAACCGTCATCAGTGATTGGTGCCAAATCCATCCCGGACAGAGAGTGCGGGGAAGATGATCGTATGTACATGCCTTGTTTTCATACCATTTTCCATCTTCGTTCGAGTTTCTCTTTCTGGTTCCAGCTTACAGGATGATTGCAAGAAATCATCTATTAGCGTCTACCATGAGTCAGCCATATTCCTCCTACCGGTTTGAAACGCTCCAGGTTCATGCAGGCCAGGAACCTGATCCTGCAACGAACTCTTGTGCAGTTCCGATCTATCAAACAACTTCGTATGTGTTCGACAGTGCGGAACACGGTGCGAACCTGTTTGCTCTCAAGGAGTTCGGCAATATCTACACCCGGCTCATGAATCCCACTACGGATGTACTCGAAAAAAGACTTGCAGCGCTCGAAGGAGGTAAAGCGGCGCTTGTTGTCGCGAGTGGTCATTCAGCGCAGTTCATAGCATTGAGCAATATCTGTGAGGCAGGTGATTCAGTTGTTTCTTCCAGTTTTCTGTATGGAGGGACCTACAACCAGTTCAAGGTTTCCTTTTCGCGATTGGGGATCAATGTCAGGTTTGCAGAGGATCTTCAGCCGGGAACGTTCGAAAGTCTGATCGATGAGACAACAAAAGCCATTTACCTCGAATCGATAGGGAACCCAGCGTTTCATGTACCGGATTTCGAGGCAATTGCACATGTTGCTCATAAAAGCGGTATTCCTCTGATTGTCGACAATACTTTCGGTTGTGCCGGCTATCTCTGCAGACCCCTCGATCATGGTGCCGATATTGTGGTTGGTTCTGCAACGAAATGGATTGGCGGGCATGGTACTTCCATGGGCGGGGTCATCGTCGATGCAGGGGCTTTCGACTGGAGCAATGGAAAGTTTCCTTTTTTTACAGAGCCTTCACCAGGTTATCACGGTCTCAAGTTTCACGAAACATTCGGTGAGCTTGCTTTTATCATCAGGGCGAGAGTCGAAGGGTTGCGGGATTTCGGGCCGGCTATCAGCCCTTTCAATTCGTTTCTTCTGCTTCAGGGACTCGAAACCCTGTCGCTCAGGGCACAGCGCCATGCCGATAACACCTTGGCTCTTGCTCTCTGGTTGCAGGGGCATCCGGCAGTTTCCTGGGTAAACTATCCAGGTCTTCCAGATCATCCAACGCATGAAAATGCAAAGAGATATCTTGCCAATGGGTTTGGTTGTGTTCTGACGTTTGGTGTTGAAAAAGGCTACGAAGGAGCCATCGAGTTTATCGACAGCGTTACACTTGCCACTCACCTTGCCAATGTCGGTGATGCAAAGACGTTGGTTATTCATCCTGCATCGACAACACATCAGCAGCTTAGTCCGGAGGCACAGGCTGCTGCCGGAGTCGGCAGGGATATGGTCAGGGTTTCGGTCGGCATCGAGCACATAGATGATATAAAGAGTGACTTTGAGCAAGCCTTTTCAAAATTGTAAGAAGTGGCTCGAGGAAGCTGAAAAAAGAAAAGCTGTATGTCCTGAAAAGGATACATGAAAAGATTCTCCCAATTTGAAAACGAATAACCGGGGATGGAGTATATCGATATCATATCTGAAAAGACAGGATTTTTTGTCAGTCGCAAACCTTTCGGCCTCGAACTCGGGGGTGAACTGCCGGAAACGACTATAGCCTATCGTACCTGGGGTTCTCTGAACCGGGAGCGAAACAATGTTGTGCTCATCTGTCATGCTCTGACCGGTTCGGCGGATGCAGATACCTGGTGGGATGGCATGTTCGGTGAAGCGATGGGTTTCGACGATACTGAAGATTTCATTATCTGCAGCAATGTACTCGGCAGTTGTTACGGTACGACCGGACCGCTTTCCCACAATCCTCTGACCGGCAGACGTTACGGGCCTGATTTTCCTGCGGTGACTATCCGCGACATGGTGAGGCTGCAGCGGTTGTTGCTCGATGAACTGGGCATCCGGCAGGTGAAACTGGTTGTCGGAGCATCGCTTGGTGGAATGCAGGTTCTCGAATGGGGATTCATGTTCCCTGAAATGGTACGCGCACTGATGCCGATGGGCGTGTCCGGGCGGCATTCCGCATGGTGTATCGCCCAGAGTGAAGCCCAGCGTCAGGCAATCAGTGCGGACCGGGACTGGATAGACGGATGGTATGAACCGAATGCTCCGCCGGCAAAGGGATTGGCGGCCGCCCGTATGATGGCGATGTGTTCCTACCGGAGCTTCGACAATTTCCAGGAACGTTTCGGGAGAGATAAAAAGGACGAAACGACCTATCAGGCTGAAAGCTATCTTCGCTATCAGGGTGAGAAGCTCGTCAACCGTTTCGATGCAAATACCTATATAACCCTTACCAGGGCAATGGATACTCATGACGTGTCTCGCGGGAGAGGGGAATACAAAAGGGTGCTCGAGTCTCTTGCCATGCCTGTCGAGGTGCTTTCGATTACCTCGGATATTCTTTACCCTAAAGAGGAGCAGGAAGAGCTTGTAGAGCATATTCCCGAAAGCCGTATCGAGTATCTCCATGAATCATACGGGCACGATGCGTTTCTCATCGAAGTTGACAAAGTCAGCCGTCTGGTGAAAGCTTTTCGGGACAAGATAACGGCAAAGGATAGCTCGGCAGCCTAGAGGGCATCTTTGTAATTCCCTTTTTTGAGAATAACTGCGTTACGCCTGGGCTTCCGCGATGCCTAGCCTGAGGTTTCGGAGCAATCCTTCGGTGTTAGGTCGCTTCTTGATCTTGAAGTCAAAAAGTGTTTTTCTGAAAAACCGTTGAGTCGGAGAGGTTGAAAGAAGTTACAATTTACATGAATGTAACAAGGTGATTCTTGACAGAATAAGAGGGCCGGAGTAATTTGACTTTGCTGACGCTGAAGTACACGTTCGAAAAGATGTGAAAAAGCAAAGTAGTAGCGGATGGTTTAACCTAAGAATACAACAGCGATGTCAAACGAAACGAATGAAAAGCAAGTCATGACACAGGAACAGTGTGAAGCGCAGATAAGGCTTGCAGCCTACTACCTGTGGCAGGCAAAGGGCGAAAAGCACGGATCGGATGTCGAGGACTGGCTTGAAGCGGAGTCAGCGTTCGCCAAGTCAACTGAGTCTGTTCAACAGTAAAACATTTGAGCCGTATTGTTTTTTTTCGGGCGTGATGGAGGTACCCCTTTGCTCCATCACGCACGTTATCCATCCTTCACGCCGTCATCATAGCTACAGTTCTTATTCAAAAATCGTCCAGAGAATATCCATTTCTTTTTTTCCGTTCATACTTGCAATCTCCTCGATGGTCATGGATGTTTCGGCGTTTGAAATTCCCTTACCCTCAAGTTTACCGATAAGAGCATCACTGCTTTGACCGGTCATATCGGCGAGCATTTCAATTTTTGCCGACTCGAGCGCTCTGAACATGTTCTTTTTGGGATTGCCTTTCTCGGAAGAGGGTACAACAATTGAAAGCATGGTGATGATCACACCTGCACCGATGATGGAGAGAGGCAGCCGGCGTGAAAAGTATGCGATGAAAGGTTTCCAGTTCGCAAAGGTATGAAACAACACCCCGATCACCATCGCCCAACTCAGCCACTCATGGACAGGTTTGATATATCCAGCGTCGACTTTAAAAAACATCAGAATCCCTGTAACGGCAAGGATGATGAACGTTCCGGCAGCCAGCGGTGTAGCCCATGATTTCATTGTTGCGCTCATATGCTTTCTCCTCCTTTCAATGGTTTTTCGTCGAATTACAATGCCGTTTGATTGTTACTATGCACGAGGATGCAAAAAAGTTTCATTTTTTAGGGGACGTTGTAAATAATTTCCACATTTCCTGTATCCCAGAGTGAACAGGACGCATTATGTCTATGAAATGTAGCTTTGCTTTAGGGGAAAAGGGACGAGGTTATAAACCTTGGATTGTGTTCAGCACTTTCCGGTTGGGCATAGAGTTTTCGTCGTAAAGTTCGGCTAGGCCGAACTCATCGAGGATGCTTAATCCCGCGTCGATTTGTTTAAGAGAAAATTCGTTTTTCCAGGAGGTTACGGGAGATTTGTCTTGAAAAAGGCTGCTGTCTTTGCTGACGACCCTGCTTGGGCGTTTGATAGTTTCTTCATCAAGTTCAACGTGGCAGTTTTCGCGAGTGTTCTTGACGAACCGAAATGCAGAAGAGAGCTGGTTGTTCGGATCGGCAAAAACTTCCTCATAAAATGCGATGTGAACCTTGTCCGGTGCAAACTGTCGAAGCGGCACATAGTTTATGATTGACCAGATGAGGATTTGGCATAGGATGTAGTCGTTGTTCTCACTGGTTTTTTTGATGAGTTCTTCGAAGGGATGCAGGTAATCGTCATAAAGTTTCTGCTGGTTGAGCAGCAACATCGGATCAGTTAACCAGAACCAGTCTTTCTTTTTGCTTTTTGAGAGGGCAACTGAAAAAGGATTTCTGATCAGCAGAATGATTTTCAGGTTCGGGAAACGAATAGATGCCCAGTAAGCAAAGAGGTTGGCAAAAATATCCTTGATCAATAAACCACCGTAAAAGTGTGAGTGATTGGCCGAGTCAACCACAGGATGGGTAAATGTTCCACTGAAAACATCTGCAGCAATGCGCTCAAGCTGATCGTGTGAATCATCAGGTCTGACATACTCATGCGGTGATAAAAAGCTCATTTCATCGACATGCTGGGGATGAAACGGCTCGAACATCTCCCGGTACTTTCTATCGTGATTGAGCAGATCGGAAACCCACGTTGTGCCACTTCGGCCGTCTCCGATCAACCAGATGACTTCATCATAATTGTCAAGCAGACGATTGGCGTGCAGGGTTACATCTCTTACAGGTTTCAGCAAATGGGACAAGATGATCTGTTCGATGTGCACGGCTTTTTTCCTTTCAAGTTTCCGGTTTGCCAAACAACAAAAAGATACATCTCTATTATTTGTGGATAAAATAAAATGATGGCAGAGGCTCGAGATTTTTATGATGAGCTTTATTCCATCTACTCCCTACAGTAAGCAGAGATGTGCAAAATGCATCTCTGCTGTTTGTAGAGCAGGGTCCTAATCAATCAGGTTGAATCCTGTATATTTTCTCAACACTTCCGGTACGATAATTGTGCCTTCGGGGGTCTGGTAGTTTTCGAGCAATGATACCATCAATCTCGAAGTCGCAAGTCCGGAACCGTTTAGGGTATGGATGAAAACCGGTTTCGATGAACCTGAAGGTTTGAAACGGATGTTGGCCCGCCGTGCCTGATAATCCTCGAAATTGGAGCAGCTTGACGCTTCAAGGTATTTGTTTTCAGCAGGTGACCAGACTTCGATATCGTAACATTTTGCAGCACTTGCACTGATGTCACCACTGCAAAGAAGCAATACGCGATAAGGGATTTTAAGTGCCTTGAGAATCGCTTCAGCATTCTGTAAGATCTCTTCCAAGGCCTCATACGAATCCTCCGGGCGTGTGAACTTGACCATTTCAACCTTATTGAACTGGTGCACCCTGAGGAATCCCCGTGTATCTTTTCCATAGCTTCCGGCTTCCCTACGAAAGCAGGCCGAGTAAGCAGCATAAGATATGGGAAGCTGTTCGTCACGAAGCATTTCTTCGCGGTGAAGATTCGTAACCGGGACTTCTGCAGTCGGGATTGCATAGAGGTTATCCTCGTTCATGTAGTATACCTGATCGGCAAACTTAGGCCACTGTCCCGTACCTCGAAGCGAGTCTTCGTTCACCATAAATGGAGGGAAGATTTCGGTATATCCGTGCTTTTCAGTGTGGTAATCAAGCATAAAATTCAAAAGCGCACGTTCGAGGCGTGCTCCTTTTCCTGCATAGACAGGAAAACCGCTGCCGGAAATTTTAGCGCCTCGTTCAAAATCAAGAATGCCCAACTTGTTTCCGAGGTCGAGATGATTCATCAAAGGGAATTCAAGGGCATGGTCGAAAGTTACCGGTTCTTTGTAGATGACATTATCCTCTGATGAGCTGCCGGTTGGAACTTCGATATGGAGTTTGTTGGGAAGTGAAAGTAGTATCGCTTCCATTTTTTCCTGAAGTTCTCCCAAGGTTTCGTTCATGCGGGCAATGTTATCCGCCACCTCTTTCATTTCACGAATGAGGTCTTCTGCAGAGCCTTGGCCGGTTCTTTTGATAGTGGCGATATCTTTTGAAACCTTGTTTCTCAACGCTTTGAGCTCATCTGATTTTTGGATGAGCTGTCGACGCTGCTTATCGCATTCAAGCAGTTCATCGAGCAGGACACAGTCCTCTGCTTGCTGACGTTTTTTCAGCATTTCAGCGACTTCTTCCGGGTTTTGTCGGATATAATTGATGTCAAGCATGTTAATGGAACGCTGTTTTGGTACTTCGTTATATGAGCGTATTTACCCTAATCACCGTTCATTCTTTACCGATTACAATAATGTCAATCACGGTGATTGGGCTTTACAAAGGGGGTTGGCGATATTACGATAAGGCAGATTTGACGATTTCCTGAACTTTTCCGCCATCGGCCTTGCCTTTGAGCTGTTTCATGGCGGCGCCCATGACCTTTCCCATATCTTTCATGGATGTTGCACCCACCCCGGCAATGATATCCTTTACAGTAGCTTCGATTTCTTCATCTGCCATCTGGGCAGGAAGATAGGTTTCAATCACCGAAAGCTCTGCTTGCTCGGTTTCTACGAGGTCCATTCTCCCGGCATCTTTATACTGTTGAATGGAGTCTTTACGTTTTTTGGCAAGACTCATGACAACTTCAAGTTCCTGTTCTTCGTTCAGCTCAGCCTTACCGCCAACTCGCAACGAAACTTCCTTCTCGAGAAATGCCGCTCTGATTGCCCTAACGGTATTTATCCTGTTTTTATCGCCGCTTTTCATGGCTTCTTTGAGGTCCTGGTCGATACGCTCTTTTAAACTCATCGTTGTAGCAGTTTGTTGTGATCAATCAAAGAAATGGTGTCAGCCAAGATAAGTTCAAAAGTCAAAACTCAAAAGTTAAAAGTAAAAACTATAAAACTGGGTGTCAGCAATACTCTGCTTTGTAGAAGTGAATGCTCGTTATTCGCGAAACTCAGGACTCTTGATGTGGGATATACTCAGTTTTTTTCCTTTCCCGATCGTCAGAATTTCCATATTTTATATGCAACATTTCTTTCCTTTTTCAGCATTACCCCATTGCAGTTCCTGTTGTTTTTGAATAAACAGTGACAAGTGCTGTCGTTGCTCGATGTAAAGAGAATGACTGCATATAGGTTGCCCAAAATTCACTGTCTGTGCGGATTAATCCGATCAATGTCGATTACCGGCCAATGGAAGGAAATTCCTCGATGAAGCTACAATTTGCAAGGAGGTGATGCATGAGGTTCGGCAGTTATGTGTTTTGTCTGATTGCATAGTTTCGTTAACCATTTTTTTATGAGGAGATAAAATTATGGCTGTCACTGGAGACTGGACATTGTTTTACGATTGGGGCTGCGATGGCTCTTACAGTAAGACTTCGATGACCGTCAACTCTGATGGAACATGGACCAATGGTGAGGGCTACAATGGTCCGTGGGTGCAAATTGCCGGGATGTTCATGTTTACTTTCAACAACAGTGAGACAACATATGCCGGTAACCTTGCGAGCAAATCGATTACTGGTATTTCGAGTTCTTTCAGCGGATCGAATGGCTGTTTCTACATGTTGCAGTCAGGTGTGCCGACTGCTTTTGGTGCAGAACGTGTCGGCGGTAAGCTGGACTCTCAAGGCGGGAAGTAAATGACATAACCGGAGATGTTGGGTGGAGGTTTTTTTCATCGCCCAACATCTCCAATGTATACCGCGCTGAATTCACCGTCTCTGTCGGCCTGTTCCATGTAATTATATTATGCAGGGGTCAATTATAGAGGCTGAGGCCTCTGTTTTTTATCCTACCATCAAACTACCCGTATACTCCTCGATAGTCGGGTTTTCAGGAGCAGCAAAGAACTCTTCGAGGTTATCGGCAACGGTTTCGCCGATATCGGGATCGACAAAATTCATGGTGCCGATCTGAATCGCCTTGGCTCCGGTGAGCAGGAATTCCATGGCATCTTTAAACGAGGCTATTCCGCCCATGCCGACTATCGGTATCTTGACAGCGTTGTAAACTTCCCAGACTTTGGCCAAAGCTACAGGCTTTATGGCGGGGCCTGAAAGCCCTCCTGTAACGTTGGTCAAAAGGGGTTTTCTTTTTTTATAATCAACAGCCATACCTACCAACGTGTTGATCAGCGATACCGAGTCGGCACCTGCTTCTTCTGCAGCCAATGCGATGGAGCTGATGGAGGTAACGTTGGGGGTAAGCTTTACCATGAGGTGCCGGCTCGTAATCGAACGCAGTTTCGAGATGATTTCGAACGTTGCTTCGCGGCTGACACCCATGATCATGCACTCTCCCTTGACATTGGGACAGGAAAGGTTTATTTCGTAAGCGTTGATGTCTTCGCAGTCTTCAAGGTGTTCGATGACCGTACAGTAATCATCGATGGATTTTCCTGCGATATTAACGATAACCGAGGTATCAAGCTGCTGTAGAAAAGGGATTTTTTCCGCTATGAATCTCTTCAGGCCTACATTTGCAAGACCGATGGCATTTATCATACCACAGGGGGTTTCGGCAATGCGCTGTGGTGGGTTTCCTTGACGAGGCTCGGGTGATATGGCTTTGGTGACAATGCCTCCTATTTTACCCAAGTTCGTAATCTTGTTGAGTTCTTCTCCATACGAGACCGTTCCCGATGCGAGAAGAACCGGGGAGCGCAGGTCGAGACCGCGTCCGAGGGAGACAGCCGAAAACCGCGATGATTGCTGTTCAGGGTCTTTTGTCATTGTTGAAACAGCCTTTTTGCTAATGAACGAATGGTTTTCAATCTTTCAGATAATATTTCAATGTATAGTCTCTGACCATCCTGTGGGTATTGTATTCAGGACCGATGGTTGCAATCGCTTTGCGGACCTTCTTGAGCCATTTGACGGGAATATTATCCACGTTTCGGTCATAAAATGTAGGGATTATCTGGTTTTCAAGAACATCATAGAGCTTTTCTGCATCATGATGGTTCTGAGCTTCATGATTGTCAAGCACTTCGCCACTTCCAATCGACCAGCCGTTTTGACCATCATAGGCTTCAGGCCACCAGCCATCGGGTACGCTGAAGTTCAAGCCACCGTGCAGAACGGTTTTCTGTCCGGAAGTCCCGCTGGCTTCCATCGGTCGTATCGGATTATTGAGCCAGACATCGACACCGGATATCATGCGTTTTGCCACACCGAGATTGTAGTTTTCAAGAAAGATGATTTTTCCCTTGAACTGGGGAAGACGGGTATGCTCTACAATCTGCTGGATGTAATGTTTACCGGCATCGTCGTGGGGATGTGCCTTGCCTGCGAAGATGATCTGCAGAGGCATTGTCGGGTGGTTGATAATCCTGGTGAGGCGTTCGATGTCCGAAAAAATCAGCGGTGCTCTTTTGTATGTCGCAAAACGTCTTGCAAAACCTATGGTAAGAACATCTGGTGACAGAGGGTTTTTGCTTGATTTCGATGAATCAGCCTCCATATAGGTTGTATAAACATGCTGATGGAAAAGCTGGTTTGAAAGGTACCTATAGATAAAGTCGATAAGGTTTCTTTTCAAGCGGTAGCGCAGGCACCACAGCTCTTCGTCGGTTACTTTCGCAAGAACCTTCAATGCCTCATCCTGGGATGATGTCAGTGTGTCGAGGCTGTCGGTATAACGGTGCCAGAATTTATCTGTAAAACCGCTGGTCCAGCTTGCTGTGTGGATGCCGTTTGTGATGTGCCCTATAGGGACGTCACCTGGAGATTCAGCTGAATAAATATGCCGCCACATTTTACGCGATACCTCACCATGCAGCTTTGAAACACCGTTTGCATTTCGTGAGAGGTTAAGTGCAAGAACTGTCATGGTGAACAGATCGTGAGGATTCGAAGGGTTTTCGGAGCCAAGGCGGAGTAAATCCTCAAAAGCTATGCCGTTTTTCTGGAGGTACCGGTCGAAAGAGTAGTGCATCATGTCACGTGAAAAACGGTCATGGCCTGCGGCTACCGGGGTGTGTGTCGTGAATACACATTGTTCTTTGACATGTGCTTTTGCTTTTTCAGGTTCCACGCCATTGGCCAATTCTTTTGCAAGGAGTTCTACCGTGAGAAATGCGGAATGTCCTTCATTCATATGATAGACTGCAGGATCGATTCCCAAAGCCCTGAGCAATTTAACGCCGCCGATACCCAACACAATTTCCTGATTGATGCGCATGTTCTGATCACCACCGTACACTCTGGAACAGATGTCACGGTAATGGGACTCGTTAGCCGGAATGTTGGTGTCGAGAAGATAGAGTTTCGCTCTACCGACATTAAGGTACCAGGCCTGGGCAAGTACTTCGCTTTGAGCGATATCGAGGGAGATGATCAGGTCGTTACCGTCAGCGTCTGTAACTTTTTCCAGAGGAAGGCTTTCCGGATACTGTAAAGGATAGTCTTCCAACTGCCATCCTTCCTGGTTGAGATATTGGCGGAAGTATCCTTCTTTATAAAACAAGGTGATGCCAACGAAGTTCAGGCCCAAGTCGCTGGCGGACTTGATGTGGTCACCGGAAAGGACGCCCAAGCCTCCCGAGTAAATCCTTACGCTTTCATGTATACCGAACTCTGCACTGAAGTAGGCAACGGTTTTTTCTGTCAAAGAAGGGACATGTTTGGATGCCCATGTATCCTTTTCTGAGAGATATGCTTCAAAACGCTTTGTGACGTTGTCGAGTTTCTTGCCGAATTCGCAATCAAGGCGGGCTTTGAGTTCGTCATGTGAAATATGCCGCAGGAGTTCGACAGGGTTATGATTGACTCTTTCCCAGATAAGGGGGGAGAGTTCCTTGAAAAGCTCTTTTGCTTCCGTATCCCATGACCACCAAAGGTTTCGGGACAGATTTTGGAGTGATTCGATTATATGGCGCATAACTTAAAATGAAAGAATGAAAATAGTCCAAAAAGATTGCTGTGTGTATTCTTCCGAATAGCTATTTTAAACGGCGGTAATTTACATTTTCTGTCACTAAACGGCGTCTCTAAAATGTGAATTTTTAGCGGAGCCAGAAAATCAATTGTGTGATTTTGTCTGATACGAGCATAAAATTGGCACATTTTTCAGATTTGCATCTTGCCGGCAGGCATGATAGTCGTGGGTTCGAGCGCCTTGACAAACTGTTAACCGCCATTATCAATTCAGGTTGCAATCATATCGTTATTACAGGTGATCTTTTTAACTCGACCGATCCTTCCGACTGGGCTGCTATCAAAGAGGTGCTACAAAGTAAAAGGCTTTATTCGTGGGACAAGGTGACCGTCATTCCAGGCAATCACGATTTGATCAATCTTGAAGAGGAGATGCGAATCTACAACTCGCTGAATCCGGATTCCAACGGAAGAAAAAAAAGGTTTCGCCGAAAGATGGACGAGTTTTGCGATATGTTCAGTGAATTGATAACAGGAGAAGACGAGACTGCAGGTTTTCCTTTTATCAAGGTGCTCAATTACGGCGAAATATCCATTTCTTTTGTCGTCGTCAACACTGCTTATCCCTGGGCGAATATCGATAATCCGTTGGGTGCAAGAGGATATGTTAAGAGGGGTGAAATCGAGGCTCTTTTCGCTCCCACGGTAAAAAAAGCGCTTCGGGATAGTTTTGTGATTGGAGTTTTTCATCATGCATTCAGGATTTATGAAACGGATGCATTGATCGATCAGGCGTTTGACTGGACGATGGAGCTGAAAAACAGAGAAGAGCTTCTGGGTGCAATGCTTCATTTGAATGCAAGTATAGTACTTCACGGGCATTTTCATCGTTTTCAGACGTATATGATCGGTGGCATGAAGGTGATTAATGGAGGAAGTTTCAATTACAACCCCCGGCGGTATAGCGAGATTGCCTTCGGGCGTGACGGGAGGTATACCCAAAGGTTTGTGGATATATAGGTAATAGGTATTAGGGGTAATGGGGAATAGGGGATAGTGTATGGCAAAAAGAAATGCCCCGGTAGGAAAATCGGGGCTTTTCTTTTTTTTGCTTGATTAATGAGTTATAGGGATGTTCCGTTCTTTCAACCCATGCCGCGGCGGGCAAGCTGGCGATCGAGCATCAGCAAGGCCTGGCCTTTTTCCCCAGCCATCTTAAGGGTTTCGAGAATCTCGGATGCGGATGCTTCCTCTTCCACTTGTTCCTTGATGAAGCCATGGAGCATGACCTGGGAAGCGTAATCGTTTTCTTTCAAGGCTTTTTCATAAAGCTTGTTGATCGAAGCCGTAATAGAACGCTCATGATTCAGTACGTCCTGGAACAGTGCAGTTGGTGATTTAAAATCCAATGAGGGCTGTTCAATTACCCCAAGTTCTACGCGACCACCTCTTTCAATGATATATTTGTACAACTGCATGGCGTGTCCAATTTCTTCCCTCTGCTGCTCTTTCAGCCAATGGGCAATACCCGGAAGATTCAGGGATTCACAATAGGCTGCCATGGAAAGGTAGAGCTGCGCAGAGTACTGCTCCTTGTTTATCTGCTCGTTGAATGCTTTCTGAAGAGTTTTGCTCAACATTAACGGTTACTCCTTTTCTCGGTTATGTTATTAAAAACAACGGGAACGGGATACAATTCGATTAAAAACATCGTTATAGTTTAAAATGTTTCCATTTTATACCGTCTGAGGAGCCTTAGATTGATTAGAAGAGCCAAAAGCCGGATACTTTCCCGTCAATCACACCCATTTTCGCCACTGAATTTTCTTTGCTGTCTACATAGCTGATTTTCCACAGATGAACAGTATTACCATTTTGATGGAGCTTCGATAAATATTCGGTTGTGTATCCTTTTCTGATAAGGGGGGCGAGCTGGTCGGAAACCGAGGAAAAAGCCTGTTTTGGGATGTTTTTTTTGAATGTGGGTGTTCCATTTGATAAAAATGCCTCGTAATCGTTATCTGCAATAGCGTTCATTAGTTGCGATAACACAATGTGCTCTGTCTTCATTTCTTGCTCGGCGAAGGCTGAAGAAAGCGTAAATAGGCTTAGTATCCCTGTGATTATAATTGGTAACGTTTTCATGAAATTTTTCCTGTAGACTTTAAGATTTAAGAATGTTTTTTTAATGCAGATGCGATCGCTTAACACAAACGACCGCCAAGGAGGTAGCGGCCGTTTAATATGGGGGAGTTTGGCAACGAGTGGAGAATCGGAGAGTTACTGGAACGAATTACTGATGTTCGATACCCAATGAGTGACTCGATCGGGTGTCATGTCGTCCTGGTTATCAACATCGATCGCAAGACCAACGAAATTACCGTCTACCACAGCCGTCGAAGCTGCGAAATCGTAACCTTCAACAGACCACGAGCCAATTGTTTGGCCACCTCTTTCTTTGACTTTTTCGTAAATGGTCCCCATGGCATCGAGAAAAACATCTGCATAGTTCACTTGATCTCCGAGACCGAAAAAGGCTATGGTTCTGCCTGAAAGATCCAGCTCGTCAAAGCCCGGTAGAAAGTTTTCCCAATCACTTTGGAGCTCTCCAAATCCCCAGGTCGGTGCACCGAGAATAATATTGTCATAGGATAAAAGAGATTGAGGATCTGCATCGGCAATGTTGTGTAGTTCAACATTGCCGTTGCCAAACTCGGCAGCAATCATCGATGCGACATGCTCAGTATTTCCAGTTTCAGAGCCGTAAAACAAGCCGATGGTTTTCATAAGTAATTTTCTTTTTGAACGTTAATATTATTTTTTGCTCTCTTAACGGGAAGGTTTTTCAACCAGTTCCAGTATTTTCAAGGCTTCGGAAGCACCTTCCTGGATTACAGCGTTGAACTCATCAAAGTCCTTTCCGGAAATGCTGAGCTGTACAACTCCGACCATGAGTTTCAACGTTTTATCCTGCAATATTTCCGGGTTGGCCGATCGCATCTCTTCCCATTCATAGCATTCCCTCATGATGTGAAAGAGCGTTTGTTGGGGGATGGTCAGCATTACATACTTGTAGTGAAGGTGGTAATGCCCACAATGGCATTTTTTCAGCAGGGTATTTTGCGGCCCGCAATGGTGATTATCGCTTTGACGTTCTGGCATAGTTGTGATGTTTTGTTTTAAATTAGACAAAATATAAATAAACATTTTTTCGTGTCAAACATTTTTTTCGAAATTGCATGAAATAATAAAGGGTTCGCAATTGTTGATTTTTTTTTCGAAATGCTGGTAATGAAGTGACTGTGGGCGATGAGTGCAGAGCGTCAGTGGAGCATGTAGCACACTGGAATTTCCAGGCTCAATTCGCCAAGCTCGTAATCGGATGGCGCGGGAAATGGTGACGATTTATTGACGGCATCAAGAGTTGCTTTATCAAGGGGCTCATAGCCAGAGGAGGAAAGCATGGTAACCTGTAGGACGCTCCCGTCTTTTGCAATATGAAGCTTGATGAGCGAGGTGCCTTCATGGTTTTGCCTTTTTGAAAAACGGGGATAGTGCTTGTTCTGTTCGATTTGAGCACGGATTATAGCCAGGTAACTGCTGATTTTCGAAGCAGACGCCTGAGAGGATTTTTGCTGTGAGTCTTGTCCTGTTTCATCGATTGTCTTCTGAAGCAGGTTTTTTTCCTTCGTCGGCCGGATCGCTTGATGTTTTATCTTTTCCTTTTTTTCAGGGGTTTTCTTCTTAACGGGGGCGGGTAACGGATTTGTTTTTTCCGGCTGGCAAGGTGCTTTCTGTTGTCGTGCGTCAGTGTTTTTTGCCGGTATCGACACCAAGCTCAGGTTGATTGCGGTTGAGGGTAATTGTGCCTGGCTTTCAAGAGGGGGGATCCTGTAGAGCAAAAAGCAGGCTGAATGGAATGCAAAAGCAATGGCAAATGAGATGATGTTGATTTGTTTATTGCTCATAACGCCGCTTTTTTTTCCGTTACAACAGCGATATTGTCTGCACCTGCTTTTTTGGCGATGTCCATGACGTTTATTACCAGGCCGAAATGAATCTGTTTGTCGGCTATGAGTCGTATGTTTTTCTCGCGATGCCTGTCCAGGAGCCCGGAGAGTCGCTCATAGAGCTGATCTATAGTTATGTTCTGGCTGTTGAGCGACAGGGAGCCGTCGCTGCTTATACCGAGAGTTATTTCAGGTTCTTCCTGAACGGTTGACGTTTCTGATTCCGGAAGACTGACCGGCATCATTGGTTTTGCATAAATCGATGTCAGCATGAAAAAAATCAATAAAAGAAATACCACATCAATCATTGGTGTCAGGTCGAGCCATTTCCTTTTTTTTGAGGGTGTTAGAAATTCCAGCATGGTTATTTTCCAAGATGTTTTATGGCTTCCGAGCCGTAGTATTGCATCAGGAAGGTAAAGGATTGTACTTTCTCTTCGAGTAGGTGATGCACAACCATCGACGGGATAGCTACTCCGAGTCCTGCTGCTGTTGTCAGCAACGCTTCCCATATTCCTCCTGCCAGCATGGATGGATCAACAGAGCTGTTCGCATAGGCTACCTGTTGAAACGCATTGACCATACCGAGAACTGTGCCAAGCAGGCCTATGAGTGGTGCAATTCTACTGATCAATTCGATAAGATGCAGGTTTTTGCTGAGCCTCTTGATTTCTTTGTTTCCGGTCAAAGTCACTTCTTCTTCGATTGATTCCTTTTTTTCCCCTGCGTGCAAAAGTCCCGCCGTGAGTACAGCTGCAACCGGGCCGGATGATGCTTGGGAAAGCCGCAATGCTCCATCGATCTGTTCCTTTTCGATAAGATCATGAACGGCTTCAGGGACATCGGCCGAGCGTCCCGCCCTGAAAAAATGAATGCTTCGTTCGATGGTGTATGCCAGTGTCAGAACAGAGCAAGCAAGAAGCAGATACATCAGGGGGCCACCAGCATCAAAAAAATACCACATAGAGAAAAACAGGTTACAGGTGCGAGAGACGAAAAAATTTTTCAATAATTACAAATTAATTGTTATTTAGACAAATTAAAATTAGTTAGATTTTCAAAACATCACTGAGGTAAACGTTTTATGGTGAAAAAATTAGTTGGTATTGCAGCGGTAGCCGTAGGTTGTTCTTCTTTTGTTTATGCTGATGAAACTGTTCAGCATCATCAGCTTGGTGAGATGGTAGTGACGGCGACGTTGTCGGAAACACCGGTCGAAAAGATTCCTGCTGCCATCGAAATCATAGATCGAGGTGATATTGAAGAAATGGGGGCGCAGACACTGCATCAGGTGTTGACTGAAGCGCAAGGGGTCAATCTCGAACCAGCCAGTGGACGAATGAGCACTGTTCGTTTGCGCGGGTTGAGCAGCAGCAAGACCCTTGTGATGATCGATGGTATGCGCTTGCCGACAGGGTTTCAGGATAAGGTCGATCTGGGAGAAATTCCTGCTGGACTGATCGAAAGGATCGAAATCGTTCGGGGCTCGGCTTCAGCACTTTATGGTAGTGATGCTATAGGCGGTGTTGTCAATGTCATAACCAGGAAACCGACCAGTGAAACATCCGCATGGTTGAACGCTCAGTACGGAGAGAGTCGGCACGGTGAAGCTGAAAACACGGCATTCGATGCAGGAGTAAGCGGTAGCTCCGGGGCATTGGGGTATGTTATCGCGGGTTCTTTTGTCGATAAAGGCAGGTTTGATTTCGATACAGCGGATCAGCAAACCGATGGAGACGACAAAGAGGTTACAGCTGGAGCGGCAACCCTGACATGGGAAATCGATGAAGGTTCGGAACTGGCTGTCGGTGTCACCTATGCCGATGTAGAGCGTGAGGGGTTACGCCCGAAAAGGAAAAAGGAAAACGATTGGCTGAATACATCGGAAAGATTAACCGGGCGGATAGAGTTCAAGAAAGCGCTCACAGAAAGTTCCAGCATGTTGTTTCGTGCTTATCGTTCGGAATATGACTGGGACGTCAGTCTTACCCCGACGGACGGTTCCGAGCCTGAACTACACGATGTCGAGCAGACTACCGACCAGTTCGAGGGCCGTTGGGTAGGTTCCCTGTTCGGTAGCCACAAGCTGACAGCCGGAATCGAGTATCGCACTGAAGAACGGACTGAAGATGGTGTCGAGAGTGACATCGACAACCTTGGACTTTTTCTTCAGGATGAAGTGTCCGTTACCAACAGACTGAACGCCATTCTCGGCTTGCGTTTCGACGATCATTCAGGGTTTGGATCGGTGTATAGCCCGAGATTGGGGGCAGCTTATCAGTTGAATGATTATTTGCGTGTAAGAGGGTCGTATGGCGAGGGTTTCCGTGCTCCTTCAGCTTTTGAACTCTATTCCGGTTCACCCTATACCATAAGGAGAATCCTTATCCCGAATCCCGACCTCGATCCGGAAACGTCGCGTACGTGGGAAGTCGGGGCTGATCTCGATTACAGTGCTCTCAGGGTGAACGTTACCCTGTTCCGCAATCACATCGACGATATGATCGCTGAAGTCTTTACCGGCCGATACCAGGGATCGAAACCGAAGATACCGATCAATGAAATGCAAAATATTGCCGAGGCCATGACCCAAGGGCTCGAATTGACGGTCAGGCTGGATCTTGGCTACGGACTGTCGCTGGCTGAAGAGTTGACCATGCTGAAAGGGGAGAACCGAACGACGGGAGAAAAACTGCTGTATGTTCCTGATGTTTCAAATGTTCTCAAGCTGGCTTACAACGAGCCCTCTGTCGGTTTTTCAGGTAATGTCAGGGTGGTGACCGTAGGGAGTCAGTATACAGGAGTCGAAACTGAAGCTGAAGCGTACTCCATCGTCAATGTGTATGCCTCGAAATCGTTGACGGACAATGTTCGTCTCTATACGGGTGTTGACAATCTGTTCGACAAGGAGGTTGACGGTGGGTATGGAAACGTCTACGGGGCGGGGAGCAGCGGAACTTTTGTCTATGGTGGTTTAAGTCTCAATCTGTAATGAATTAAAGTAACTAACTGTGAAAAAAAAGTTTTTGTTCGGGCGACATGTGCTGCTTGCACTATCGCTTGCCTGCATTACCGGGGGATATGGATGTGGTTCCCCTCAGAACTCTTCGGATAACAATGATAGTCAGGGTGAAGCTGCAGAAGTGATTGATGGTGGATCGATTTATAAACGCTACTGCAGCAGATGTCATTCCATGGAGCCACCTCCGAAATTCGGTCCACCGATAAAAGGTATCGCAATACATTACCGTGAGGCTTTTGCCGAAAAAAAAGAGGCAGTAGAACATATGGTGACCTTCATGCAGAAGCCCGATGCTTCACTCTCAAAATGTCGTCCTGAAGCAATACGTCGTTTCGGGCTTATGCCTGCCATGAACATGTCTGAAGAAAAATTGAGAGTGGTTTCCGAGTGGCTTTGGGAGCAATTTGATCCGGAACTGAAACGTCTCCATGATTCCGGTCATCATCATTGATAAAAACTATGATAGACAATTCTGAGAAGAAAGCGGTAAGTCACAATGACTGCAAGAGTCAGGACACCATTATTCTGGAAGAGTTGGTTCAGTGTTTTAAAAATATTGCGTACGGGGAAGTTGTTGTCACTATACACGATTCCAGAATTGTTCAGATCGAGCGGCGTGAAAAAAAAAGATTTCCGCCGGAGAAATAAGGCGACTGCACGGGCAGAGCTTAACAGAAGTAACAAAAGAGTGCCCGACCGGATTACCGGAGGATGCTTGGTGTATTAACGTTGTACTATGAAATTACATTTCAATAACAGGAGAATCGGTTCACTTGCGCTGGTTTTGCTGTTTTTTGCCGGATCATCAGGTAAGGTGACGGCAGAGCCGCGCAACGAAACTCTCGACAAGATCGTTGTGAGTGCGACAAAAACGCCGCATACCCTGGGTGATGTGCCGGTCGCAGCCGAAGTCATTACACGTGAGGAGCTGCTCGAAAAAAATGTCCGTACGGTTCAAGAAGCTCTCGAAAAAACAACCGGGCTTACGATCGAGGCGAATTCCGGCTCTTACGGGGATAAGGGGCATGTAAGCATCCATGGGCTCGAGTTCCGTCATACTCTGGTGCTGATCGATGGGCAGCGGATTCTCGGAGGGCATCAGAACGCTATCGATATCCAGCAGATTTCCATCGAGATGATCGAAAGAATCGAGATTCTCAAGGGTCCGGCATCTGCTTTGTATGGCAGTGATGCCGTGGGAGGTGTGATCAACATCATTACTCGAGGGACTCCCGACAGTCCTGAATTTTCCGGTTCACTGGGGATGGGTTCACGGGGCACGACGATCGGAACCGTTTCGGCCGGGACAGGAACCGGGAAGCTCGGGGGTCGGTTCAACTACACCTACCGTGAGTCTGATGGAGTTGATAAAGAGTTCGATCCTTACTATGAGCATATTTTGCAGGGAACCCTGTCGTATGATCTTTCCGAAACAATGGATATAGATCTCAAGCCGTATTACTCCTATAGTGAAATGTCGAAACAGGATCGGTTCCAGGAGCGTTATGGTTTAAACGCACTTTTCAAATGGGAGCCGGATGATGTATCGACAGCACGGATAAGAGGTTCTCTGTTCGATTATCATCACTGGACGGAAGACAGGGCTACCGATTATGTACTGGATGATTATGAGCTGGAGGTTGGTTATTCGAGGGTGTTGTTCGATAAGCATCTGGTGAGCGCAGGTTATGAATTCTGGCAGGAAGAGCGTGAAGATGAAAGTAAATCGCTTTTTGTCGACCAAAATCTGCACAGCTTCTATCTGCAGGATGAGATCGATCTTTCACCGGTTGTCATAGTGCTGGGAGGGCGGCTCGATGCACATGAGAAATGGGGGGAAGAGATCAATCCCAAGGCCAGCGTTATGTATAAAGCATCTGATGCTTTAACCTTCAGAGCTTCGGTCGGGACGGCATTCAAGGCTCCTTCACTCTTGAAACTGTATGGTGACTGGATGATGGGGCCATACCTTGTTCATGCCAATCCTGATCTCGAGCCGGAAAAATCCCTGGGATATCAGGCTGGTGCCGAGTATGCGTTCAGCAAGGATGTGACCGGAAAGGTTTCGCTGTTCAGGAACGAGCTCGAGGATTTGATTGATACGAGAATTGTACGTATGGGGCCTCCTCCATGGGATATGTACTATGAAAATGTCGATGAAGCCATGACACAGGGGGTTGAGGTCAACCTGGATGCTCGCCTCAATGACAATATTTCAGCAAGGGCCGGATATACGCTGCTCGATACGGAAAACAAACTTACAGGAAAAGAACTGGTTCACAGACCCGACCACAAATTTTTTGCAGGTGTTGATTTCAGAATCCCGGTAGCGGATCTTCGTATGCATATCGAATCAGCGTATACCGGTGAGCGTTGGGATGACGAAGATAACACGATAAGGCTCGATGATTTCTGGATATGGAGCGCTTCCATTGCAAAGGAGTTCGGCGAGTATACCGAAGTATTTGTCAAGGTGGACAATATTTTTGATGAGAAAGACATCGATGATGAGTACGATATCGACGGAGTGGAATTTCTTGCCGGGGTAAGAGTTGACTTGTAATCATTGATAGAACAGCTTCATTGCTGTTTTTGAAAGAGTCTCGAGGAGTGTGGCTGGTTCTCGAGACTCTTTTTTTATAAGAGAAGTGTGATCCGGTGAGGGTTGTTGAAGTGTAAAATGTTTTTTCACCGCTGCAGCGGCTGACCGGAAAGCTGCGGTGTGATACAGGGAGGTTCCTTACATTCCTGTACTTCTATGGTAACATGTGATAACTGTTCATAAGGACGTAACAGATTCTTGTAATGTTCTGTTGCATTCGGGAAGTGGGTTACCAGAGAAATTATTGCAGCATAGTCGTTCGCTCCCACTTTCCATATGTGCATATCGGAAACTTTGTTATCAGCGTCCTTCTCGATGGCGTCGAGTATCTTTCTTCGATACTCTTTCTCGATACTCGCATCGAGCAGTATCGGTCCGGTTTCCCTGAGCAATCCGTATGACCAGCGGGTTATGACAACGGCTCCAACAACGCCCATTACCGGATCCAGCCAGTTCCAGCCTGCATGTTTGCCTGCCATGAGCGCTATGATAGCAAGCAATGACGTCAGGGCGTCAGCCAAGACATGCAGGTACGCCGCACGCAAATTGTGGTCGTGGCGGTGATTGTGTTCGTGTGTATGCCCATGATGGTGGTGTGCGTGTTCGTCCTTGAGCATAAAGGCGCTGACTAGATTGACCAGGAGTCCGATGGTTGCGACAGTAATGGCTTCATTGAAATGAATGACCTGAGGATTCATGATTCGTTCCAGCGATTCCACGACCATCACGAGAGCTACGACAGCAAGGGCGACCGCGCTCGAAAAGCCCCCCAGCACCGTGACTTTGCCGGTACCAAAGGTGAATGCGGGATCATTGGCATGTTTGCGGGCGTATCGGTAGGCGAAAATAGTGATCATGAACGCTGCTACGTGTGTAGCCATGTGCCACCCATCGGCAAGAAGAGCCATCGAACCGTATATGCTGCCGGCAAAGATTTCGGCTACCATGGTAACGGCTGTTAAGAGAAGAACGTAGCGTGTGCGCTGTTCCCCTTTGTTGTTTATCGTGATAAAGTCGTGGCTGTGTTGCCATCGAGTCAATGTATGTGCGTGCATGTTTTCATCTTTTTTGCCTGTTTGGTCTCTCTATTCTTTGCAGATTCGACCATGATGGCAAGTTTCAGATTTTTCAGGATTTGGTTCCTGCTTGAATATTTTCAGCATATTCTCTTGCCACATCGATAACCCACTGCTCCAGATAGATGTCGGGGAGAATGGCGTCGGGTTTATACAAAACCCTGCTTTCATGGTCGTTTATTTTTGCAATGCCGCTACCGATAATTTCCCCCTGAAATTGTTCACTGTTCGATACAAGCAACGGGATGACGATCGCTCGTTTTTTCTTTTGGAGTATACGGTTCACCGCAGCAGTGGTCGTGTCCGGACTGTAATGGGCGATGTGACCGCACCAGGCTATGGTATGGTCGGTGATACCTGTTTCATTGCAGACATGCGTACCTACATTATTGAACAGTGTTGTCCACTGTTCGTCAAATGCTGTCGAACCGTAGCCTACGAGCACCAGACCCTCTTCTTGTGCTTCGGTGGAAAATGCTCTCGTTCTTCTGAGAACATTTTTTTTCATGAGGTCGGAAAAATCAAGAGGCGGTGCGAGATGTGTTATTGCTTTCGGCACATATCGTTCTATGTTTTCGAGTTTCATTTTTTCGAGGGAGGCAGGATTTTCTTTTTTCCCGATAATCGTAGGAATGTCGTCGAACATGTGAGTGCCGATGGTCAGAAAAATCGGAATGATGACAATATGCTGGTACTGCTCACGGTCGAACGCTTCCAGGGCATCGGCAATAGATGGTTCAGCGTGTTCCATAAATGCAGTCCTGATGCCGTCTATCCCTTCAATGGCAAGAATTTCCTTCGATATGTTTCTTTCCAGGTCAAGCAGATTCGAGCGCCATCGCTCCGACCTCGAGCCGTGGTTGAGCAGAAGCACTCCTATGCTTTTTGTCTTAGAATTGTCAACGGTTTCCTTTTCCGGTGTGCTGCATGCTGTCAGGAAAATCAGCAGAAATGCAATGATTTTTTGGGGAAGGGGAGGGCAATATTTCCGGTAAAATCTGTGTTTCATGGTAGAGCGGTTATGTTGCGAATTCGGCATGTCGGCGAACGGTATCAAAGGTTCTGAATGATAATGGCTGCGAGGGGAGGGATCAATCCCCCGGTTGTCAGCCATTTTCCTCGACCAGAAAGACCGTTGTTACCTCTCAGCATGAACAGTCCTGACACTGTAATGACAATCAGCATCCCGGCAAAGATATCCGAGGCCCATTTCCACCATTCTACGCTGTTGCGGTGGAGTACATTGACCTGATAGAACAACGGTCTTCGTGATATTTTTTCATATTCACCGGTGCCATCCTGCAAATTGACGAGAAGAGTGGCATCCTTGTAGTATATCTTTACCTGTCTTTCCGAAGGAAAGTCATAGAGTCTGAACGATGATTCCCCCGCTTTAGAGCTGAATTCGGCTATCACTTCATCAGTAATGTCGTCGATCGTGTAACCCTGTCCGAAATCCAGACTGTTTTTGCTGACAATGAAATCGGGGTTCCAATCATCGATATGGTTCAAAGCTATACCGGAAAGACAATAAGCTATGATCAATCCGGCAAAAAAATAGCCCAGGTCACGATGCAGGATGCTGTTGATTTTTCTCAGAGAGTCGCGGTTTTTCTTACTCATATTCGACTGATATTACTGGTTACTGATTGTAGCTGCATACTCCTTGCTGATATCGATGACCCATTGCTCGACATCAGGGTCGGGTAGTATGGCGTCCGGTTTATAGAGCACTCTGTTTTTATCATTCCCGATTTTTTCTATTCCACCTCCAATGATGCGTATCTGGAAATTTTCATCGAAAGCAATCAAAGACGGGATAACAATGGCTGTTTTTTTCTTTTCGAGGATGCGATCGATGGCTGTCGTTGTCGAATCGGGCGTGTAACGTACAATGTGTCCGCACCATCCTATGCTGTGTTCACTGATACCCGTTTCACGGGCTACATATTCCGCTGTCGACCTGAAAAGGTCTCTCCACTCTGTTTCATAAGGTTCCGAACCATATCCGATGAGTACCAGACCCTCTTCTTCGGGGTGTTTTGACAGAGCTTTTGTCCGTCGAAGGACATTGCTTTCGAGGATTTTTCCGAAATCCAGAAGTGGTGTGATATGCACGTTTGCTTTCGGTGTATAGCGTTCGATGTTTTCAAGTCGCAGCAATTCAACCGATTCCGGGTTTTCTTTAAGACCGACGATGGTCGGAATATCATCGAAGGAGTGAGAGCTGACCGTCAAAAGAACGGGTACGATAATGACGTCCGAATAACCTTCCTTGTCGAATTCTTTCAGACGGGTGGCTATTGAAGGTTCATGGTATTCCATAAACGCTGTTTTTATCCCGGCGATATCCCCCCTTTCAAGGATTCTTTGACTGACATTGTTTTCAAGTTCGAACAATGTATTACGCCACGTTTCCGAATGTGACCCGTGACTGAGTAACAGAAGGCCGGTTTTTTTTTCGATACTGTCCGGCTTTTCTACTGGTTCACTCTTGTTGTCGGTACATGCTACCATCCAGAACAGACAGAAGAGAAGGAGGAGTGGTTTTCTGAAGTAAGTCTTGTAAATCATGGCTTTATTTGCTTTAAAATGACCAGTTGCTAAGTGAAAATTTGTGAATAATATAGTGGAATTATTTTTAATTTGTCCAGTTATAATTTGTTTCCTTCGGTTATTTTACTTTACGATGCACTTTTTTCTTGGTTTTTCGAGGTCTATTTTTATTTTGACTCTGTATAAATAAGTGGTGGGGTTTTTGTAATCAGTAAAATTCAAGAAAAAGCAGCAACATGATCTTGAAAAAGCAGGTTAAACAGATATGTGCACTTCTTGCGTTGTGCGCAATCCCCTTTCAGGGGGGTATGGCTGATACCGTTACGGGTAGGGTTGTCAGCGAAGGGGAGCCGGTTCCCTATGCCAATGTCACGGTAAAAGGAACAACTATCGGCATCGCGGCCGATAAAGATGGGAATTACAGGCTTTCCGGCGTTCCTTCCGGTTCGAGGGTTGTCGAAGTTCGCGCAATGGGATACGGTTCGACACAGAAGACGGTGAGTGTGATTGACGGTCAGGAGGTGGAGCTCAATTTCAGTCTTTCGACGTCAGCTCTCAGAGGAAATGAAATTGTTGTTACCGGATCCCGAGACGAAGTGCCGAGGAAAGAATCACCGGTTATTGTTTCAACAGTGAGCGGTGAAGAGCTGACCGAGGTGGTGCAGGCTGCAACGGTTAGTGAAGGCCTGAATTTCGCCACAGGTCTGCGTGTGGAAAACGACTGTCAGAATTGCGGTTTCAACCAGCTTCGTATGAATGGTCTGGAGGGGCCTTATTCGCAGATTCTTATCGATGGCAGGGCGGTGTTCAGCGCGGTCGCAGGTGTGTATGGTCTCGAATTGATTCCGACCAATATGATCGAGCGAATCGAAGTGGTTCGAGGGGGCGGCTCGGCTCTTTATGGCAGCAATGCTATCGGGGGAACCGTTAACCTGATTTTGAAGGATCCGGTTGTCAATTCCTATGAGTTTTCAGGAACTTCTGGTTGGGTCGGTGTAGGCGGTGATGACTTCGATGACGCGGCCAATGATTATACGGCCACTCTCAATGCTTCCGTTGTGTCATCGGATAACAAGATGGGGATGACCGTGTTCGGTTTTTACCGGGACCGTGATCCTTTCGACGCCAATAGCGATGGCTTTTCCGAACTTCCGGAAATCACCAATACAACGCTCGGTCTTCGTGCGTTCAGAAAGATCGGGGACCGTGGCAAGCTGACAGCCGACTTCTTTACGATCGATGAAGACCGTCGTGGTGGTAATGATTTCGATGCAGTCGAGCATGAGGCGGATATCGCGGAATCCATCAAGCAGAGGTTCATCAACGGAGCGCTTACCTATTCTCAGTATTTAAGGGATTATGATAAGCTTTCTCTTTATATCGCCACACAGCATATCGACCGTGATGCCTACTACGGCGCGGAGAAGCAGCTTGATGCTTATGGCCATACGGATGATCTGAGTCTGCAGTTGGGAGCTCAATACAAGGCGGTGTTCGGTCCTTCCCAGGTTATCGCAGGGGTTGAGAATAACCGTGAGTGGCTTGAGGATGATAAGCTCGGTTACTATGATATCGACACGGATACCCATGTGCCTGAAACTCCGGTGGCTGATCAGGAGAGTAATATCGTCGGTGTTTTCGGTGAGTATCAGTATACGTGGGATAAGTTGAAAGCTACACTGGGGCTCCGCTGGGATAATTACGATATCACCAATGAAATCAGCCCGGATGCTGATATATCGGATGATATTCTGCTTCCGAGAGCAACCTTGCTCTACTCCTTTTCCGATGACTTGCAGGCGCGTTTGAGTTATGCGGCGGGATATCGTGCTCCCCAGATTTTCGATGAGGATCTTCATATCGAATCGTCCGGTTCGAGGCGCGTCATTTATGTCAACGATCCGGATCTTACCGAAGAGACCAGCAGGAGTTATATGGCGTCGGTCGATTACGATACCATGGTCGGCGACGTGGATTTCGGTTTCCTCGTCGAGGGGTTTTATACGGAGCTGGAAGATCCGTTCGCTATCGAGATCGGCGAGCCTGACGTAGATGGCAATGTTATCTACACCCGTTACAACGCCGAGGGAGCGGTTGTCAAGGGGGTCAATCTCGAAGCTCATGTGATCCCGTCCAGTATGCTTGGTATGAGGGCTGGGTTTACCGTTCAGTCCAGCAAGTTTGATAATCCGCAGGATGTCAATGATTCGGGAAGCATCAGGGAAGAGAAGTTTCTCAGGTCTCCCGATACCTATGGTTTCATAACGCTTGACTGGGAGCCGGTTGACCGGGTCGGGATTGCTTTGACCGGTAATTATACGGGTGAGATGCTGGTACCGTATTTTGGGCCCGAAATCGCTGATCCAGATGAAGGTGAGTTGCGTAAAAGTGATGCGTTTTTCGATGCCGGACTCAAGGTTCGGTACACGGTTCCGGTCGATGATGCCGGGCTTCAGTTCTATGCGGGTGTAAAGAATATCTTCAATTCCTATCAGGATGATTTCGATTCGGGGATCGATCGTGATCCGGGCTATGTCTATGGTCCGATGAGCCCTCGAACCTTCTATATCGGCATGAAGTTCGGCAATCTTCTTTGATGTAGGGTAATGTTTGTTTTGCCAGCGCCCGTCATGACGGGCGCTGTGCTTGAGGTTTTTTGTTAATGATTGATGATTGCTGTTATGAAACAAGGAATATTCACGCTACTCCTGATCGTGGTGACGACGGTAGTGTCGGGGGGTTTTTACCTCTGGATGGGAACGACCCCGGATGGAACGACCTTTCACGAGCTCTACAAGGGGGGCCAGGTGGTGATAGTGCTGATGGCGCTGATATTGATGGTGATCGCCTATATCGTGGAGCGGATGATAGCGTTGAACAA